>CAJOQU010000024.1 GCA_905236975.1 uncultured Clostridia bacterium | reverse complement strand
GAAAACGGCATGGCTTCCACTTCACTGCTGCAACGCAAATTAAAGCTGGGGTACGCCCGTGCTGCTCGTATTATTGATGAAATGGAGCAACGCGGCGTCGTGGGTCCTTACGAAGGCTCCAAACCGCGTAAGGTGCTGATTTCAAAAGATCAGCTCATGGAGCGTGAGGCAACCGGTAACGACGAATGAAAAAGCGGATCAAAGTTTCGAAAGCCAACATCCTTCTTGCCGCAAGTGCGCTTCTTAGCATTGCGGCTTTTATCCTTTTATTTGGCGACGGGAGTTTGCTTGGCTTTGGGGAGCTTTTCTCGCAATTTGACCAAACACAGGATTTTGTGAAAATCCTGAATGTCGGTGAGGCTGACAGTATTTTGATATACAGCAACGGGCAAGCGGCGTTGATTGATACCGGTGACAGCGAGACCGTCAACGAGGTCTGCTATGATCTGGCGGCCTGCCGCTTGAAAAAATTGGACGTGTTGCTGATAACCCACTTGCATATGGATCACGCCGGTGGAGTCGATTCCATTGCCGAGCGCTTTACGATTGAGAATCTCATTCTCCCGCATGAGGATGAAACCGCTGAGGCAAATACGGTTGTCAACGCGGCAAAGCAACGCCTGCAAAACACGGACTGCCGGGTTTATACCGCTGCGCAGGGCATGTATTTTGATATTGGTGAATTTGAGGTCACGGTGTTGGCGTACTTTCCGGAGCTTGGGGAACAGAACAACTCTTCCATTCTGACCATGGTCAAGATCGGGGAGACCAAATTTCTGCTTACCGGCGACGCCGAGGGCGCGGCGGAAATGGCACTGCTTCATGAAAATCTTGATCTGCGGTGTGATGTGCTGAAGGTCGGGCATCACGGCAGTCATACGTCTTCAAGCGAGGCCTTTTTGAAGGCCGCTCACCCGATCTATGCAGCCATTTCGGTGGGCAATGGAAACCGCTACTCTCACCCCGACTATGAAACATTGAGCCGACTGCAAAAGGCAGGAGCGGAGATTTACCGCACCGACCAAAACGGCGATATCACCTTTTATGTTGAGCAAGGCAATCTTCGGGTCAAAACCGAAAAATGAGCATGAAAGGAATGAACGGCACGTTTGAATTTACGGGTAGGAGCATGCTGTAAAAACCAAAATGCGGCTGACCGCCGCTAAAACCTGTCAAACAAGTTCATCGACAGAAGAAGACCGTGCAGGACGGAAAGTCTGCACGGTCTTTTGGTATAATTTTTTGACGCGGCGGAATCCGCGCTGTCATTCGCCAATGATGTACGGAATCAGTTGGGTCGGGTTGGACAGAATGACAGAGGCTCCGGCAGCCACCAATTCCTCACGGGTACGAAAGCCCCAATCCACCGAAAGGCAGTCGATACCGGTATTGGCGGCGGTTTGAAGGTCTACATTCGAATCACCTATGTAAACGGTGTCTCGGCGGGAAACGCCAAGCTTGCGCATGACCTGCTCTACCATGTCGGGGGCGGGCTTTTTGGGAATATCCTCTTTCACACCGACGGCATAATCAAACAGACCGTCAAAATACCGGGGGCAGAGTTCCTGCACCGCGTAATCCGATTTGTTGGAGACTACGGCGGTCAACACGCCTTTTTGCCGCAGGGCGGCGATGGCTTCGTTGATACCGTCGTAAACGGCGGTGGTGTCGGCACAATGCAGAGCATAATAACGGTTGAAGCAGTCAAACACCCGGTCGATCTTTTCCACCGGCGTGTTTGCGGGAACCCCGCGCTCAATCAGCAAACGAATGCCGTTGCCCACAAAGCAGCGTACTTCGTCAAGCGTTCGTTCGGGCATTCCGGATTCTCGCAGGGCATGGTTCAGGGCGTTTTTTAAATCTGTCAGGGTGTTTAAAATGGTACCGTCCATATCAAAAACGGCTAATCGATAGCGCATAAGGCCGCCTCTTTTGCAAAAAAATAGGGTAAAATAGAAAAAAGACTCGCCGAAAATGGTTTTCGGCGGGTCTTGCTGATTTTAGAATGTTATCATTCCAAAATGTAAATCTCAACGTTGCGAACGCCAAAAGAAGTACAGGCGCTGCGGGTCGCCATGAATAAATCCACGCCGGTGGGGTGTTTGCGAATAAATCCACCTGTATCCGCCGCGACCGCATAACCGTAAATATATCGGTTATCAGCCGTTTTGATATACATTTTGGTGCCATAGGGGATCACGCGGGGATTGACCGCGATGTATCCGGGCTGCGGGGCAACGCCGGTGGCACAGTTATGGCCGGTATAGGTGTAAGCGGTGGCGCGTGCCGTCATTTTAGATGAATAGTGCAGGGGTACACCGTTTTTGTCCAGCTCAATGGGGGAGGAGGGGTTCAAAGTCGAAATGCAGTTGATCTCATCGCTGGTCATTGCCGCTTTATCTTGGGCGGAACTGTTGTCCGCTTTGGTTTTGGTTGTAGCCGATGCGGCTTTTGCGGCGGTCGTTTTGACCGCTTTTTTGGTGCCAATGGTTTTGACCGCGTTGACGGCTTTTTGCAAAACGGTGACAGAATCCACCGTAGTCTCGACGGTGACGCCGTTAACCAACTTTTCGGTATAGTTGACCTTCTGCCGGCCGTTGCAGCCTTCCGACAGGTTAGAAGAACCTTCCGCTAATTGATCGGAATAGACCGTTTTGGTGGAATAGGGAATATCCTCCGTGTAACTGCCGGTCACATAATCGATATCGGTATAATCAATGTAGACTGTTTCTTCAATCACGGTATCAAGAGAAGGCTCGGCAAGGTCGTGCTCGTCCGGCGTAAAGCCGGCCGCCTGCAAAGCGTCACACACGGTGCCGCCGGTGAACTCCAGCACGGTGGTGTTTTTTCCATTGGTCACATAGACCGGGTAGGAATAAGCGATCTTCACGGAAGTGGCGTTGGTTTTGACCGACGTCTGCATAATTTGATAACGGTCGGACTTTAAGGGAAGGTTGGCAATGACTTTGGCAACGTTCGCGTTGATCACATGCACCGTATAGGTTTTTTCACCATCGGACACGGTAACGGTCTTGACGGAACTGCCCAGTAAAGTAACCATTGCGATGGTGGCGGCAGTTAAAACCGCAATTCCACCCACGCGCGTCTGCCGTGAAGTAATGAAGTGGAGCAGACGGTACTTTATTTTTTCTATCATCCAATGACTCCTTTGGGGCGGCCAAAAGCCGCTTTCCCGCAGTCCATACAACTGTATGTTCTGCGTTAATTTTGAGCTGTTTGACATTATAAATCAATTTTTTCATGATGTCAAAGCTCTCAAAATGAGGATTTTTGGTTAAAATGGCAAAAAAAGAAGGTGAAAACCAAAAAGTTACAAGTTTGTAATCTTTTGAAAAAGGAAAGTTCTGACATTTTTTTACATTTAGCTTGTGCAATCCTACAAAATCTCCCATTTGTGGGGACGGGGAAACATCTTCCACCCCTATTTTATACTAAAAGTGGTGGAATTATGCGTCTTTTTCATAAAACAACACAAGATAAGCAAAAGAAATTTTTTAATTTTTAAAAAAAAACTTTACAAATGCAGGAGGTTGTGATATAATTTTCCACAGTAAAACCTTTAAGACGGTACAGAGAGACCGGCAAGGCGTCAATACACTCCTTATATTATTATATGTAATATGGTGTATAAGGGGCATGTTATGGATTTTCAGCGTCTTGCGGCAGCAGGGCGCTTTTCTTTTTGAAGTTTGAACGGGGGCGGAAAGATATGCAGCAGTATAAAGCCAAGTTGATGGATGAAGCGGCGGTCACACGCGCACTCAAACGCATTTCGCATGAAATACTGGAAAAAAACAACGGTTGTGAAGGGCTTTGTCTGGTCGGCATTAAACGCCGCGGCGTGCCGCTGGCTCGAATGATTGCCGAGAATATCCGCAATATTGAAGGCTGTTGTGTTCCCACGGGCGAGTTGGACATTACCTTTTACCGTGATGACCTGACCGCGATTTCCAAAGAGCCGATCGTGCGCAACAACACGTTGGATTTTTCGATAGAAGGCAAGCGGCTTGTTTTGGTGGACGATGTGCTTTATACCGGCCGGACTGCCCGGGCGGCGATGGACGCATTGATGCAGCATGGTCGACCTGCCTGCATTCAGTTGGCGGTTTTGGTTGATCGCGGCCATCGCGAGCTCCCCATCCGGGGGGATTATGTGGGCAAAAACGTGCCTACTTCAAAAAGCGAGTTAATTGCAGTTAAGCTTCCGCCGTATGATGATTGTATTGCGGCCGAGCTATACGAAGAAAAGAATTGATCGGCATTTTGCCGTTTAATTAAATTTTTTTTGGAGGATGTAGAAAGATGAAACTGACCTACAACGTAAAAGACAAACCCAAATTCGGGCAAGTGATCGTATTTGCCATTCAGCAATTATTAGCGATCCTTGCGGCAACCATTGCCGTTCCGGCCATTGTGAATCAGGTCACAGGAAGTGACATGTCCCAATCGGCGGCACTGTTCGGCGCGGGCGTGGGCACCCTGGTGTATCTGCTGTTCACCAAATTTCAAAGCCCGGTGTTTTTAGGCTCTTCTTTTGCCTTTTTAGGCTCTATGTTTGCGGCTTTTGGCGGTGCCGCTTCCATGTCGGCGGGTTATGCGGGCATTATTATCGGCGCTGTTTTTGCAGGCCTTGTGTATGTACTGATTGCCTTGATCGTAAAATTTGCGGGCGTGGGCTGGATCAATAAGCTGATGCCGGCGGTTGTCATTGGCCCCACGGTTGCCATTATCGGTCTGTCGCTTGCCGGTAACGCCATCGGTGACTCTTTGGCGGGTGCTTACGACGCCAACGCAGGCGCCTACATTATGACGACCAATGTTTGGGTATCGTTGATCTGTGCGCTTGTGACGTTGTTTACCGTTATCATCTGCTCGGTATTCGGCAAAAAAATGATGAAACTGATTCCCTTTATTATTGGTATTCTTGCAGGTTATGTGGTAGCTTCCATCTTTACCGTAATCGGGATTCAAACAGGCAATGACGCACTGCGGATCATTGATTTCAGCGTATTTAAAAATATGGGAATCTTTGCAATTCCGGATTTCACTGTTATTAAGGCGTTTGAGGGGATTTCGGCAATCAACGGCAAGTATATCGCAACCATCGCGGTGGCGTATGTTCCGGTTGCGTTTGTGGTCTTTGCAGAGCACATTGCTGACCATAAAAATCTTTCGAGCATCATTGAAACCGAGCTTTTAGAGGAACCCGGTCTGCACAGAACCCTGTTGGGTGACGGTGTGGGCTCCATGGCAGGCGCGTTCTTCGGCGGCTGCCCCAACACGACCTACGGCGAATCGGTCGGCTGTGTCGCCATTACCGGGAATGCCTCGATCGTGACCATTCTGGCTACAGCGGTCTTAGCAATCGTGATTTCGTTCTTTGACCCATTCGTGACCTTCCTTTCCACCATTCCTTCCTGCGTGATGGGCGGCGTTTGCATAACGCTTTACGGCTTTATTGCGGTGTCAGGTTTGAAAATGCTTCAGCCGGTTGATTTGAATAATAACCGCAATTTATTCACGGCATCGGTTATTTTGATTGCCGGAATTGGCGGGATGACCCTGAAAATCGGTCAGGTCACCTTGACCGAGGTTGCCTGTGCGCTGATTCTTGGCATCGTGGTCAATTTGGTTCTTTCCGCCAAAAAGACCGAGGAAAAAGGCGAATAAGAAAACAACGCTTTCAACAAACAAGACCTGTCGCCCTTGAAAGGGTCGGCAGGTCTTGTATTTTTTTATGATAGATTCCAAAAAACGGGTGAGCCGTTCGCGGTTTGATGGGGTTTATTTTTTGGGCTCAAGATAAGAGCTGTAATACTTGTGAGCTTTTTTATAGTAGTTGGCGTGTTTGGGATCTTTGTCATTTAAAATGACCCCTAAAATTTTACAACCGCTTTTAGTCAACTGCGATTTGACCGAGACAGCTTCGCTTGAGCTGGTTTTCCCGGTGGAGATTACAATCATCGCGGCGTCACACACCGCGGCGGCAACGGCCGCGTCGATCACGGTCCCGAGCGGAGGCGTGTCGATCAAAACGTAATCATATTGCTGTTTAACGGTTGTCAGCAACGCGGTAAAGCGTTTGGAGCTTAACAACTCGACGGGGTTTGGCGGAAAGTGACCGCTGAAAATCACGTCAAAATACGGGTTTTGTGTATTGTACAGCACATTGGCAATTTCGGCTTGCCCCGAAAGATATTCCGAAAGCCCTTGAAAATCCGGCGTACGGGTGGTTTTACTTAAAAAAATGGATTTGCGCATATCGGCATCAATCATCAGGGTGCGTTTGCCGGCGTCTGCAAGGCTTTTGGCAAGCTCGGAGGTTACGGTGCTTTTTCCCTCGTTTTCCTGAGCGGAGGTGATGAGCAGGGTGGTAATATCCGTCCCGCAAAACAACAAGTTGGTGCGCAGGGTCTTATAGGCTTCACTGGTAATATGATCGTTGACGGAATGGGGATTAAAACTCACCTTTCCGGCACTTTGGGTCTGCGCGGAGGACAACAAGTCCGATTGTGAAAGATTTTCTGAAAACATGTGGCACCTCGAAACGGAAGTTATTTTGAACGTGATTTGTGCAATTTGCTTTGGTTAAAGGGAATATTGCCCAGCACCGAGAGCTCCAAATATTTTTCCACATCGCTCGCGTCTTTGATGCTGTCGTTAAAAAAGTAAAGCGCAAAAGCCAAAAATAAAAAGGCAATTACCGCTGCTGCGGCGCCGCGCAGCAGGTTTTTAGGGATATTGGGCACAGAGGGTTTTGCGGCCAAACTACCGGTACGAATCACGGTGATACGGTCAATGCCCAGCCAATCTACGATCTTTTCCTGCGAAACGGTAAGCAGGGAATCCACAATCTGCTTGGAATCGGCGGGATCAGGCGTCTTGACGGTGATCTCAATAAAGCGCGTGCCTTCGGGATTTTCGACCGAGATAGCGTTTTTTAAGTAATTATAAGAGTATTCATGATCCATTTCATCGGCTACAATGTTCAAAATAGCGCGATCTACAATCAAATCGGCATAGTCCTTGGTCAGTGAGGTGGAAATAGCCAGCTCACTGGTGGTCATGGTCTGTTCCTCTTTGCTTTGAATATAGATTTTCCCGGTGGAAACATACAGCGGGGTCACAATAAAGTTCGAATAGAGCAGTGCGGCGATAAGTCCCACTGCCAACAGGCAAAGCAGATAATACCATTTGCTTGCGGTATACCGCAGCAGATCCTTGAAAAAAGTAATGTTCTTGGGTTTTTGATTATCGGAAGGCATTAGGATTCTCCATTCCGCCGCAGAGCGGCTATCGTAAAAGTCGGTTATTTTTAATAATCCGTTGATGATCTGTTCCTTGGCCTCTTGTTCGGTAAGCACCAAGGTCATAAGCTTGATGATCCGATCGTCCGTAATATTACCGATGGAGGCATTCTAATATTAGTATTCTCCGATGTTGGAAGTCATCACTAAAAAACGAGCGGCAGCATTCAACCAACACTGCCGCCCGGCGTCTCCCGGATTCAGCGATCGCGGCGCGGGGGTCGGCGATCACGGGAATGGTTATCGCGGCGCGGTGGACGCGGCTGCGGTACATCGTCCGCATCAGGCGCGACAACGGCGCCGTTGATCTCAACCAGAGCATCTCTGCGGGAGAGATTGATGCGCCCCTGATCGTCAATTTCAACGACCTTGACCAAAACCTGATCGCCGACATTGACAACATCTTCTACCTTTTCAACACGGTTCACATCTAACTTTGAAATGTGCACAAGGCCTTCCTTGCCGGGGGCAATTTCCACAAAAGCCCCGAAGGTCATCAGGCGGGTGACCTTGCCGCTGTAAACCGCACCGATTTCAGGATCGTTAGCAATCAATTCCACAATATTGATTGCCTGCTGTGCCTTATCAATGTCCAAACCGGCAACGTAAACGTGACCGTCTTCCTCAATGTTGATGGTACACTCGCACTGTTCTTGAATGGACTGAATGACCTTGCCCTGCTTACCGATGACATCGCCGATCTTATCAGGGCTGATGGTAGTGGTGAGCATTTTGGGCGCGTACTGCGAAAGCTCGGTGCGCGGCGCAGGGATGCACTTGAGCATGACTTCATCTAAAATGTAGTCGCGCGCTTTGTGGGTCTTGGCAAAGGCTTCTTTAATGATCTCAGGGGTCAGGCCATGAACCTTTAAGTCCATTTGAATGGCGGTGATACCGTTTTTGGTGCCGGCGACCTTAAAGTCCATGTCGCCGTAGAAATCCTCTAAGCCTTGAATATCGACCATGGTCATGAAGTCGCCGTAAACGCCTTGATCCCCGGTGATGAGGCCGCAGGAAATACCGGCAACCGGCGCTTTAATGGGCACACCGGCGGCCATGAGCGCCAAGGTAGAGCCGCAAACCGAGCCTTGTGAGGTGGAACCGTTAGAGGAAAGCACCTCGGACACCACACGGATGGCATAGGGAAACTCGTCCACACTCGGAATGACCGGCAGCAACGCTTTTTCAGCAAGCGCGCCGTGGCCGATTTCGCGGCGGCCGGG
>CAJOQU010000023.1 GCA_905236975.1 uncultured Clostridia bacterium | reverse complement strand
TTTGGAAAAGGTTTGGTATAAAGATTTGATGTTGGGATGATGAAAAATGCCTGAATATAAAAAACGGCGCGGGGGGAGGTTGAAAAATCCTCCTCGCACGGTCAGAAAAAAGCAAAGCCGTGAGAAGAAGACGGACGATATCGCCATGACTTCTTCCGCTAAAAAACAGCCTTCGCAGGACAGCATGGGCAACATGCGGGTCGTCAAGGGCAAAAAGTTGGAACAACAAAGGCGCGCAAAAACCTTTGCGGCGGCAGTGACGGTGATTTTCGTTATTGTTCTTGTTTTTCATTTCGTGTTGCCGGGCGGCATTGTGGCCAATGTGGAAAATATAACAGCCACGATCGGCTCGGGCGGATACCCGATCGAGCTTGACAGCACCGATACCATCCATGCCGTTTCAATCGGGCATACTTACTATGTGTTGACCAATACACGCCTTTACGCCTTTGCCAACAACGGTAAAAAGATTTTGTCTGAAGCCCACGGATTTGAAGACCCGGTGCTGAAAACCTCAAAGACCCGGGCACTGCTTTTCTCACAAAGCGGCACGGTGGCGGAGCTGTATAATTTGCAGGGAAAAAAGCTTTCGGTCGAAACCGAGGAAAACATTGTGGCGGCGGCTGTTTCCGATACCGGTGCGTTTGCGCTGGTCACCCGTGCCGATACCTACGCCTCGGCAGTATTGGTGTATGATAAAAAAGGGAATCTGCTTTACGAATGGGATTCCGCGACCGACACGGTCAACAGTGTGGAAATTGCGCCAAACGGCAAAAAGATCGCGGTTTCAACCTTTAATGCTTCTTCAGGAAAATACACGTCTGAAATTTGTATTTTAAATTTAGATTCCGTTACGCCCGCGTGGAGTGAAACGGTGACGGAAGGGCTGGTGTATGAGCTCAACGCCTCGGGCGGGGGATTTTATGCCGTCAGTCAAAACCGGGTGCGGTTTATCCATTGGTCAAAAGGCAAGCTGGCCGATGTTGAAAATGAATACCGCATGAACTTTTTCCGTGAAAACGGGGGCAGTGCGGTGGCGGTTTTTACCCGTGCCAGCGACAAGACCGACAACCGTATTGTGCTTTTATCTTCAAAGGGAGCGGTCAAGTCGTCGTTTGAATGGAAGGGCGAGATCAGTGATATTCAGGTCGCAAACGGTCATATTTATTGTATGAGTGACACGACCGTGATGCTGTTCGGAAACGACGGTGAGGTTTTGCGGTCGGCTTCCTGTAGTTTTGGCGCGGTGCGCTTGTCGACGCTTGGAACCGACTTGGTGGCCGTCATCTCTGACCGGCAGATTGAAAAAATCAATTTGGAATAAAAAGAGGGATTTTTGATGAGCTATATCATAGATCTGATTGTATTGGCTATTGTGGCGGTGACCGTGCTGATTTCAGCCAAACGCGGGTTTGTACGTATTTTTATAGAAACTGCGGGCTTTTTGCTGGCCTGTTGGGTGGCTCTTTCTTTCAATACACCGCTGGCTAACAAGACCTATGACAACATGATTGAACCGGCCATTGTGTCTTCGGTCGCGCAGGCGACCGAAAGCACCGCCGAACTGACGACTGACAGCATATGGGATGAATTGCCCGACATGCTCAAAACCGGCATAAGTTCGTTTGGAATCACCAAACAATCGTTGGACGAGACCGTTTCACAAAACGTCGGTTCAAGCATTGAAAGCACTGTGCAAAGCGTTTCACAGGAGCTTATCAAGCCCAGTGTCACCAGCCTGTTGGAGATGGTTTACGCCGCACTGCTGTTGGCGGTGCTGCTTTTGGCAGTCAAACTGCTGGCAAGGCTGGTTAACCGCCTGTTTTCAATCAAGCTGACGCGGCGGCTCAATCAAATTTTAGGCGGAATAATCGGCATTCCCAAGGGAATGGTAATTGCCGTATTGTTTTGCTTGTTGGTGTCGCTGGTGGTTTCGTTCCACAAGGGCGGCGTTTGGATCTTCACCAAAGAATCCCTGCAGGAATCCTGGTTCTTTAACCATTTTAATTTTACAATTAAAAACTTTTTTAACCCCTGATTTTGTACTCTAAGGAGATCGACCATGAAACTTTGTTCAAAATGCAAGAAACGCCCGGCAGTGGTTTTTATGTCGGATATGTCACACCCCGGCGGCGATATGAACGGCCTTTGCCTTGTCTGCGCCAAGGAGCTTGGAATCAAGCCCATCGACGATATGCTGAAAAAAATGAATATCAGCGACGAAGACATCGAACAGATGAGCGATCAATTTATGGATTTCATGTCCCTTGCCGAGGAGGATGGGGACGATCTGTCAGACGAGGAACTCAATGACGAGACCTTTGATTTGAGCCGCGCCCCGGCCATGCCCTTTTTTAATAAAATGTTCGGTCATTTTGACGGTGCCGCCGCAGACGATAAGACCGAGACAAAGGAGGACAAAAAGGCCGAGAAAAAACCTAAGAAAAAACGCCGCCGTTATTTAGAGCAATTTTGCACCAACCTGACCGAAAAGGCGCGGTCGGGGCAGATTGATGTGATCGTCGGGCGGGAAAAGGAACTTTACCGCACCATTCAAATTTTATCCCGGCGCACCAAAAACAATCCCTGCCTGATCGGCGAGCCCGGTGTGGGCAAGACCGCCATCGCCGAGGGGCTTGCCATGAAGATTGCAAACGGCGACGCGCCCGCTCGCCTGCTGGATAAAGAGATTCACTTACTTGACCTGACCGGTCTTGTGGCGGGCACTCAGTTCCGCGGCCAGTTTGAAAGCCGTGTGAAGGGCCTGATAGAAGAGGTCAAAAGCGAAGGCAATATCATCCTGTTTATCGATGAGATTCACAATCTGGTCGGCGCGGGGGATTCGTCCGAAGGCTCCATGAACGCCGCCAATATTTTAAAGCCGGCGCTCTCCCGCGGGGAAATTCAAGTGATCGGCGCCACCACTTTTAAGGAATACCGCAAATATATTGAAAAGGACGCCGCGTTGGAGCGTCGTTTCCAGCCTGTCACCATTGAAGAGCCCTCCCTTGCGGAAGCCGAAAAGGTGCTGATGGGTGTAAAAAGCTATTACGAGGGCTTTCACGGCGTCACCGTGCCGGACAGTATTGTCAAAAAAGCGGTGCTGTTGTCTGAACGCTATGTGACCGACCGTTACCTGCCCGATAAGGCTATCGACCTGTTAGATGAGGCCTGCGCCTGCGCCAGCCTTGCCAACAAAGCGGTGGATGATCTGTATCTGGCAAACAAAAAAATTGCGCAGTATTCGGTCGAATTAGAGGAACTGGAGGCCGAGGTTGAAAATCCCGATTATGAAAAACAGGCGATGGTGAAATCGGAGCTGGAAAAATACAAAAATATCGCCGAAGGCCTGTATGAACCTGCCTCCAACAACACCGTGACCGATCAGGATCTTGCCAAGGTGATCGAATTGTGGACGGGCATTCCCGCCGCAAAAGTTCAGGAAAGCGATCTGCAAAAGCTTGCGCATTTGGAAGACGAACTTAACCAACGTATCATCGGCCAGCGTGAGGCCACGCATTTGGTTGCTTCTGCAGTCAAACGGTCACGCGTGCGCACCGGCGGAAATCTGCACAGACCGGCTTCGTTTATCTTTGTGGGGCCGACCGGTGTGGGAAAGACCGAACTTGTTAAGGTGTTGTCGGAACAGCTTTTTGACACGCCCGAGACCTTGATTCGCTTGGATATGTCGGAGTTTATGGAAAAGCATTCGGTCTCGCGTATTATCGGGGCGCCTCCCGGCTATGTGGGGTATGACGAAGCCGGTCAGTTGACCGAAAAGGTGCGCCGCAAGCCTTATTCCGTGGTACTGTTTGACGAGATTGAAAAAGCACATCCCGATGTACTGAATATTCTGCTGCAAATTTTAGACGAAGGCCGCGTGACCGACGCGCAGGGCCGAACCGTTAATTTTGAAAATACCATTGTGGTCATGACCTCCAACGCCGGTAGTGAAAGAGCCGAAAATCTGCTGGGCTTTGGCAAAACGGTGGGCGACGCCTCAAAAGAAAAGGCGCTTAAAGCGCTGGAAAGCTTTTTACGCCCTGAATTTTTGGCGCGGGTGGATGAGATTGTGGTCTTCTCCCCCTTGGATGCCGATGCGCTCTGCCAAATCGCGGCTTTGATGCTTGAAGAACTGAAAGCATCCCTTGCCGAAAAGCTGATTCGTTTGGAATTTGACCAAAGCATTTGCCGTTGGCTATCTGAAAAATGCGGCGGCGGCAAACGGGGAGCCCGCGAACTGCGCAACATCATCCGGCGAGAGATCGAAAGCCCGATCGTGGATCGGATCATTGAAGCAGGCGAAGGGGTAATCAGTGAAATTGCCCTTTCGGCGGATGAACAGGTCATCCTTCAGGTGAAATAGGGCAGCGGATCAACCGGGAAGGGTCGATCGCCCTTCAACCGATACAGAAACGGAGAATACCATGGATTGGACAGAAATCGCGGTCACTGTGCCGCTGAAAGACGCCGAGACCGCGGCGGCTATCGCCAATATGACGGTGCCTTACGGTATTTATGTGGAAGATTATTCCGATTTGGAGGCCGGCGCGCAGGAGATCGCGCATATTGACTTGATTGACGAGCAACTGCTCGCCAAGGATCGCGCGCATGTGGTCATTCATTTGTATATATCGGAGTGTGACAACGCGGCTGAGGCGTTGGCCTTTTTGACCGAGCGTTTAACAGCCGAGGGCATTGACCACACAGCGGAGCGCATTTGTGTGAACGACGCCGATTGGAACGAAAACTGGAAAAAGTATTTTCACGCTATGGAAATTGGCGACCGTCTTGCCGTTGTTCCCAGTTGGGAGCAATACCAAAATCCCGGCCGGGTGCAGCTGCACATCGATCCGGGCGCGGCCTTCGGTACCGGAAGTCATGCCACTACCGCGCTGTGTCTCGAGTTTCTTGAAGAAGGCATAAAACCCGGCGACACGGTGCTGGATATCGGCTGCGGCAGCGGTATTTTGGCGATTGCCGCCGTCCTTTTGGGGGCGCGGTCGGCCGTGGGGGTGGATATTGACGCCCAGTCGGTCAAGACGGCGAAAGAAAACGCGGCGCGTAACGGTCTTGCCGATCAGGTCGATTTCACGGTGGGTGATTTGGCGGAACAGGTCAGCGGCCGCTACCGTGTGATCTGTGCCAACATTGTGGCGGATGTCATTATCCGCTTGTTTGACAGCGTGAAAGAATATATGACGG
>CAJOQU010000022.1 GCA_905236975.1 uncultured Clostridia bacterium | reverse complement strand
CACTGGAAGTGATGCCCGAAATCAACGAAGATCACGACATTGAAATCCGTGAGGAAGATATTAAAATGGACGTCTTCCGTTCCTCGGGCGCGGGCGGCCAGCACATCAACAAAACCTCTTCCGCGGTGCGGTTGACCCATATTCCCACCGGCATTGTGGTGGCCTGCCAAAACGAGCGCAGTCAGTTCCAAAACCGCGATCAGGCTATGAAAATGCTGAAATCCAAGCTGTTGGAGATCAAAGAGCGCGAACATTTGGAAAAGATCGAAGATATTAAGGGCGTTAAAAAAGAGAATACCTGGGGTTCGCAGATCCGGTCGTATGTCTTTATGCCCTACACTTTGGCGAAGGACAACCGTACCGGTTTTGAATCGGGCAACATCAACGCCGTGATGGACGGCGATCTGGATGGCTTTATGAACGCTTACTTAAAGGCTTATTCAAAAGGAGAGTTAAAAACATGAAAAAGGGGCTTACACTTATTTTAAGCGCGATCTTGCTGATCGGTTGCCTGGCGGGCTGCGGCAAAACCAAGGCGGATCGGATTTTATATCAAGCCGATCTGTCAAAAACGGTCAAATTGGGCGACTATAAGGGGCTTTCGGTTGACCGTTCATCGGACAAGTGGAAAGAAGCTTATGAGGCCGTGATCGCATCTGACGTGGAAAACAACAACTTTTATGCGCGTAAAACCGAGGGCGTCGTGGCCGATGGCGACACCGTCAACATTGATTATGAGGGCAAGAAAGACGGTGTGGCCTTTGCGGGCGGTACCGATCAGGGTCACGAGTTGGTCATCGGCTCACATTCGTTTATCGACGGCTTTGAGGATGGTCTTATCGGCAAAGAGATCGGCTCCACGGTCGATCTGAACCTGACCTTTCCCGAGGAATATCCCAATAATGAGGAGCTTGCAGGTGCGGCCGTGGTCTTTACCGTGACCATTAACTATGTTGTCACCGATGAGGCGCTTCCGCCGGAGGATTATTACGGCGAGCTTGATTTTTCCACTTTGGAGGATTATACCAAGGATGTGGAGGAGCGCACCGCGAAAGACGTATTGCTTGATCTTGTTAAGGCGGGCGCGGAGATCAAGGAATATCCACAGGAGGATGAAGAGACCCTTTACACGGCGTATAAAAACATGATGGAGCAAAGTCTGCAAAACTCCTACGGAATTGATTTCGATACCTATTTGGGCTATATTGAAAAGGATGAGGAGACCTTCAAAGCCGAGATGTTGGAAAGCGATATCCACCCCGAAATGGAGAAGCAAATGGTGCTTTACCGCATTTTGGAGAAAGAAAAACTCCCCCTGACAGAGGAGGATGTGCAGGCCGAGATCGACAAAATGATTGCGATGTATGGCGGCGCAAACGTGACGACCGATGTTTTAAAATCCTATTTCGGCGATTTTTATTTTGAAGCCGAGGCCGTTCAAACCAAGGTGTTGGATTTTGTTTATCATAGCGCAAAAATATCCTGATGGTTTTCGAAAAAATTGATCTTTCGCGTGAAGGCCTGCCCAAAACGGCACAGACTGCCGCCGGCCGCCGGCTGTTGGCCGAAATGGCGGCAAAACACTATGGTGTACGCGATTTTCCCATTACCTGTAACGAAAACGGCAAACCATTGACCGATGATTTTTTCTTCAACATTTCTCATGCCGGGCAGTGGGTGGTCTGCGCGCTTTCCGACCGCCCCGTGGGGATTGATGTGGAGGTTTTGAAACCCATCAAGGCGAGGCCGCGGTATCTGCTGTTTTCCGAGAAGGAAAGCCGTTATGTCAATGCCTCAAAAGATCGGGAACGTCGCTTTTTCACCCTTTGGACGCGAAAAGAGGCCTATCTCAAGGCTTTGGGGGGCAGGTTGGCCGATATGGCCGATTTTGAGTTGGTAAACGACGATTTGCAATTAACGCCGGAAAAAAACGGTTTTGTGTTAAAAACGCATTTTTTTGCGGATCATGTGGTCTCTGCCTGCGAAAAAAAAGAAAATCAGGAATTTTTTTGAAAAAACTATTGCTTTTTTGGGTTGGTTGTGGTATCATAACAAGTACTGCGAGTGAAGGATGAGGAGGTGTCACCATGCCGAATATCAAATCAGCGAAAAAACGCGTGCTGATCAGCAATGCGAATTACGAACGCAATAAGGCTTATCGTTCTGCTTTAAGAACCGCTATCAAAAAGGCCGATAACGCCATTGCGGCTAACTCCGCCGATGCAGCTGAGGTCGTTGGCGCCGCCGTGAAAAAGATCGATCAAGCCGCCGGCAAGGGTATTATTCATAAGAATAACGCGGCAAGAAAGAAAGCCGCTTTGGTTACCCGCTACAATAAAGTGAAGGCGTAACGCTTGTTTTTCGAATGTACAAAGTCCCGCAAGGGGCTTTGTTTTTTTGTCCGATTTTTTGTCTATTGCTTTGATGACCACTTGCCGGACGATCACCTGTGCGCCTTGCATGGGGCGATTTTCTTGTTTAAAATGTTATCGTCTGCCAATACTGAAAAAGAGAGGTGTTCGGGTTGGAAAATGACGAATTTCAAAAAATGTTTTCAAGGCGGTGTGTACTCTGCTTTTCGCTTGTGGCGCTGATGTTTTTCAGCTGTGTGCTGCGAGTGGCGGTGGCCGCCATGTCGGATTACAGCGCCGTACAGCAGGCACAAAGCAGTTATCGCCTGAAAGCGGGGAACCTTCGCGGCACGATTTATGACCGCAATATGGTGCCGCTGACCAATGCCGAGACAGTGACGGTCGCTGCTGTTTCTCCCACCCCGCGCGCAGCCACAGCCATTAGCAGCGTGCTGAACGGAGAAGAACTGGAAAACGTGCTTGAGCGTTTGCAGTCCGGCAAGCCGGTGCTGTGCCGGGTGCCTCAAAGCATTGATTGCGACGGCATTACCTGTGCACAAGTGTATGTCCATAATTCCTCCGAAACACAGGCTGTTCACATGCTGGGATACACTGATCATGACGGACACGGCGTTTCGGGGCTGGAAAAAGCCTATGATGAACTGCTCTACACCGATGAGGCGGTTTCTTTTGTTTATACGATGGACGGGCTGGGCGGCATTTTAGAGGGGATTGCCCCCACAGTGGAAAACAAGACCTCTATCATCGCAGCCGGAGTGGTCAGCACACTCGATGTCAATCTGCAAACCATTGCAGAACAGGCCGCACAGCGGTTGGAATCTGGGGCGGTGATTATTGCCGACTGCGCGACCTCGAAAATTCGCGCTTCGGTCAGTCGACCGGATTTTGATGTTACGAATGTCAGTGCCTATTTGAATGAAGACGGCGCCCCATTGCTCAATCGGGCAACGGCGGCTTATAATGTGGGGTCGATTTTTAAGCCCTGCGTGGCTGCCGCCGGGATTGAGGAAGGCCATGCCGCATATGTATATGAATGCACCGGTACTTGCCATATTATCGACCGGGATTTTCGCTGTCACAAGAAAGACGGCCACGGGCTGATGACCCTGCAAAGCGGGCTTGCCAATTCCTGTAACACTTATTTTTATAATTTCGCCTTTTTGCTTGGCGGTGACAATATCTATCATATGGCGTCCTCGCTGAATTTCGGCAAAGCTTTTCCCATTTGCACGGGGCTTTCGGTGGCGGCCGGCAGTATGCCCAAGCGGGAAAGCTTATCCAACATTGCCTATCTTGCCAATTTCAGCATCGGGCAGGGAGAACTGCTGCTGTCGCCCATTGCCATGCTGAATCTGTATGCCGCCATTGCGGGTGACGGCGGGTACTATCTTCCCTCCCTGGTGGAGGCCACCGTTTCGGACGGCGTGCGCACAAAGGTCGATATCGGCGCGAAAACACGGGTTATGAGCCGTGAAACCGCCGCCTTGCTGCGGGAATACCTCACTTCGGTCATAACGGACGGCACCGGCGTTTCGGCGGCGCCCAAGACCGTAACCGCCGCGGGTAAGACCGCCACCGCACAAACCGGCAAGTACGAAAACGGACGGGAGATCTGCCAGGGTTGGTTTTGCGGCTTTTTTCCGGCCGAGCAGCCACGTTATACCGTAATCGTTTTCTCCGAAAATACAGAAAAACAAACGGCTTCCTGCGGCGAGATTTTTGCCGAGATTGCCGACCGGGTGACCGCTTTGGAAAAGATTGACAAATAAGGTAAAACGCATTATAATAAAATCGAACCGAATAAAACAGCAACAGGCGCACTGCGGGCATCGGTGCGCCTTGGTCTGTGAATTTTTGGAGGAAAATCATGTCAGCAATGCAATTACAAGCCCCCGCGGCGGGGGATACGGTGGCGACCATGCACACCAACATGGGCGACATCAAAATCAAGCTATTCCCGAAGGAAGCGCCCAAAACAGTGGAAAATTTTGTAACCCACGCAAAGAACGGTTATTACGACGGGCTGATTTTTCACCGTGTGATCCGGGATTTCATGATTCAGGGCGGTGACCCCGACGGCACGGGTATGGGCGGCAAGTCCATTTGGGGCGGCAAATTCGAAGATGAATTTTCGCCTGAGCTGCACAATCTGCGCGGTGCGCTTTCCATGGCAAACGCCGGCCCCAACACCAACGGCAGTCAGTTCTTTATTGTGCAGGCAAAAGAAGTGCCCGCCAATATGATCGAACAGATGCGCGATCTGGCGGAACAGGGTTTCCCGGCGGAGATCACCGACGCTTACGAGGCCATGGGCGGAACACCGTGGTTGGATTTTCGTCACACGGTTTTCGGACAGGTGGTTGACGGCATGGAAACGGTGGACGCCATCGCCGCGGTGGAAACAGCCAATGATCGCCCGCTGAAGGAGGTCAAAATCCTTTCCATTGATGTTGAAACCCTTTGATTATGGCAATTGGGATTTCAAAAAGATAAAACGGATTTTCGGTAAACCGTCGCGGGGCGTCCTTGCACAGGAGAGCACCCCGCGGCTTTCTTATTTGAATCAAAAAATCCGTCATGCGGTCCGGACGAATCCGCCATTGGGCGGCAAGGGAGGAATTTTATTGAAAACCTGTATCATTTTCGGCGCGGCAGAGGGTTTACCCGCGCAAATTACAAAAGGCGACGGTGATCTTATTATCTCGGCAGACGCCGGATTCCGCCATTTGGAGCGTCTGGGGGTTGAGCCGGACTTGGCGGTGGGAGATTTTGATTCTTTGCAGTTTGTGCCCGCCTGTCGCGAGGTCATTCGCCATCCGGTCATCAAGAATGATACCGATTCTATTTTGGCGGTCAAGGTGGGCTT
>CAJOQU010000021.1 GCA_905236975.1 uncultured Clostridia bacterium | reverse complement strand
ACCCAAAACAAAGGCAAGTTCTGCCAAAACTGCGGTGCAAAAAAGCCGGAGGGAGCTTTGCTTTACAAGTGCGATAAATGCGGTTGGGAGCCCGAAGACCCGGCAAACCCGCCGAAATTCTGTCCCGAATGCGGCGACCCGTTCGACGAGAACGACAGAACATAACACGCTTTCCTTTAAAAAAGCATTTGGGGCTGCGGCAAAATGAAAATTTTGCCGCAGCCCCTTCCTTTTGCAGACCGCAAACCGCTTTATTTCTTCTTGGCATAAAGCGTTTTAACGGCAGATTGATATAGGAACAGTTTGTTTCTCGTTTTACAAAACCGTCTGCTCATCCAGCGACAGCGAAAAGCCGGGCATAAATTCTTCTAAAAAGATGTCCGCTTCCTCGCAGTGCAGATCACGGATGGCTTTGCGGGTAGCCTGTTCGGCCACGGCAAATTCACGGTTGCCCATATTCAGTTCCTCGGTGCATTTAATCAAGGCTGACAGCTTATCCGCCGCCTTCACAAGGCGGGTGACCGGTTCCTCCGGTTCATAGATCGCCTGAAAATCTTCGTGCAGGTCATCCGGCAGCAGATCAAGCAGGCGGGTTTGCGCCGCCTTTTCGATTTGTTTATAGGCGTCTTTGATCTCATGATTATAGTATTTTACCGGGGTGGGCAGGTCGCCGGTGAGAATCTCGGTCGTATCGTGATACATGGCCGCCACCGCGACCGCGCCGGGGTCGATTTGTTTGCCCAGCCGACGGTTGCCGATCAGCGCCAGCGCATGGGCGATCTGCGCGGTTTCAAGCGAATGCTCACTTAAATTTTCGCTGCGGGTGTTGCGCATTAAGCCCCAGCGATCGATGTTTTTCATACGGGAGATTACGGCGTAAAAATGATTCGGCATGATCGGCCTCCGTTTTCGTAAAATTATATTAGTAACTATTGAATATTATAGCAGTTTTTGGTATAATATCAATGATAAATTTTTTGAAAAGAAGGTTCTGCTATGGATTTTTCATACCGCAAGGCCATGACGCTGCGTCCGCAAAAAGAAAAAGCCCTTTCCACCTTCTTGTTGGCGTTTCTTGTCGCCTCGGTGCTGTTTGTGCCATACATGATTTTAGGCGAGGGTTATTTTATTTTTTACGGGGATTTCAATGTACAGCAGATTCCTTTTTATCAAAAATGCCATGCGGCAGTCCGCGCAGGCAATATTTTTTGGAGCTGGACGACCGACCTCGGCGCGAATTTTATCGGATCTTATGGGTATTACCTGCTTGGCAGCCCGTTTTTTTGGGTGACCATTCCTTTTCCAAACTGGATGATCCCGTATTTGATGGGGCCGCTGTTGATTTTGAAGTTCGCCTGTGCGGCTTTGACGGCTTATTTTTATCTGCGCCGGTTCACCCGCACGCCGCAGGCGGCGCGGCTGGGCGGTTTGTTATATGCCTTTTCGGGCTTTTCGGTCTATAACATCTTTTTTAACCAATTCCACGAATCTATTGTCTTTTTCCCGCTTTTACTGTTGGCGCTGGAGCTTCTGATCACCGAAAACCGCCGTTTCGGTTTTGCCTTTGCGGTGGCGATCTGTGCGCTGGTCAATTACTTTTTCTTTTTCGGCATGGTGGTATTCACCGTCATCTATTTCTTTGTGCGGCTGTTTTCGGGCGCGGTCAAGGTGCGTTTTTCGCGCTTTTTGGCCATTGGATTCGAAGCGGTACTGGGAGTTTGTCTCGCCATGTGTCTGCTGCTGCCGTCTTGCTTGGCGGTTATCGATAACAGCCGGGTCTCCAACATTTTGCTTGGCTGGAATGCCATTATGTACGGCAAGGAGCAAATCTACGGCAATATTCTGCAATGCTTTTTCTTTCCGCCGGATATCCCGGCACGACCGGTCTTTTTCCCGGGAGCGGAGGTCAAGTGGTCGTCGCTTGGCGGGTGGCTGCCGCTGTTCAGCATGGTGGGCGTGTTTGTTTGGTTTGCCAACCGCAAACGTCATTGGCTGAAACGGGTCATCGGTATTTGCATTTTTATGAGCTTGGTGCCCATTTTAAACAGCGCGTTTTACGCTTTTAACACCGCCTATTACGCACGGTGGTTTTATATGCCTATTTTGATGATGTGTCTGGCGACCGTGTCCTTGACCGAAGACAGCAGCGTGGATTGGTCTTCGGGCTATCGTTGGGTGCTGGGCATCACCATTGCCGTTACGCTGGTGATTGGGTTCTTTCCGCAAAAAAACAGCGAAGACAAGCTGATTTTCGGCCTTTACAGCCAAAGCAGTGACGGCATGTACGTTTTTCGATTTTGGACGACCTGCGCCATTGCGCTGATCGGATTGATTCTTTTGGGAATCTTGTTGAAGCAGTTAAAACGGGATCGGGCAGGCTTTATGCGCGGCGCTACCCTTTGTGTTTGCATTTTGTCGGCGGTGTACGGCAACGTCTTTATTGCCTCGGGGCGGTCGCATTCCTATGATGTGAAAGAGATCATGATCGATCAACTGATCGAGGGCAAGGTCGATCTTGGCGAAACCGACGGTTTTCGGGTGGATGTGTATGACGGGGTAGATAATACGTCTATGTATTTGGATTTGCCGGGCATCAACGCGTTTCATTCGGTGGTGCCGGCCTCGATCATGCGGTTTTACGAATATGTGGGGGTCGAGCGCAGTGTGGCAAGCCGCCCGGAGGTTTCACAGGCGGCGCTGCGGCCGCTGCTTTCGGTCAAATACCTGCTGAACCGCAAAAACGGCGACAGTTTTTTGGATGAAGACGGCAACACCCTGATGCCGGATTACGAGTATGTAAAAACCGAAAACGGGTATTATATTTACGAAAACAACAACTATATCCCTTACGGCTTTTCCTATGATCGATATATGCGATATGACTTTTGCGATGCTTACTCGGCCTCGCACCGCGCAGCGCTGATGCTGAAAGCCATTCTGCTGACCGATGAGCAGATTGCAAAATACGGAGACTTGCTGGAGGATATCGAGCAGGCTTCGGTCGAGGAAACTTACGAAAACGGCAGCGGTATTTTGGCCTTGACTGATGAAGCCATGGCCGCCGACGCCGCCGCTTTGCGTGAGACCGCCGCCGATTCTTTTGAAATCGACAACACCGGTTTTACCGCCACCGTCACCCGTGATAAGGCCAATTTGGTCTTTTTCTCGGTACCGTATGACAAGGGTTGGTCCGCTTCCGTCAACGGCGTAAAGGCCGAGATCGAGCAGGTCAACGAGGGATTTATGGCCGTAAAGGTGGAAAGCGGCGTGAGCACCATTCGGTTTGAATATCAAACGCCGGGGCTGGTGACCGGGCTTACCGTGACCGGCGGCGCCTGTGCTGTGATGGTGGTTTATATTTTGTTGTTTGGATTGTTTAAAAAACACCGGCCGGACCAAACGCCCTATCCCGAGGGGGAGCGGCTGCTCAAAGCCTGGCGTGCGGAGGAGTTAAAAGAGGCCGGCCGCATGCTCAAAGCCTTGTCGGCGCAAAAACAAAAACCCAGCATTTTGGATGATGAGGATGAACTCAGCGGGATTCCGCCCGTAAACGGTGGCTTTGCGGGAGGATTTCAAATCCATCAGGACGATTTCAAAGAATAGACCGCAAACGGTTTTATCAGGAAAAATATGTCCAAGGATGTTACCATGCAAAACAATTTGACCACGGGCAGCGTGCCGAAAACGCTCCTGCGTTTTTCGCTGCCCTACCTTCTTTCGTATTTTTTACAAACGCTCTACGGCCTGGCCGATCTGTTCATTATCGGCCGGTTTGACCGGGTCGAGGCCACCACCGCTGTTTCGGTCGGCAGTCAGGTGATGCACATGGTCACGGTCATGATCGTGGGGCTGGCAATGGGAACCACCGTTATGGTTGGGCGGGCGGTCGGCGCCGCCGACCACGCCGCGGTCAAGCGCATTGTAGGCAATACCGTTACGCTGTTTGCCCTGTTGTCTTTGGCGGGCACGGCGGTTTTGTTGTGTTTGACGCGTGTGATCGTTGCCGCCGTTTCCACCCCGGTCGAGGCCGTGGCGGGAACGCGTGCGTATTTGATCGTTTGCTTTATCGGCGTGCCGTTTATCACTGCCTATAACGTCATCAGCTCTATCCTGCGGGGGAGCGGCGACTCCAAGACCCCGTTGTATTTGATCGCGGTCGCCTGCGTTCTCAATATTCTGCTGGATCTGCTGTTTGTCGGCGGGTTGGGGCTTGGCGCCCCCGGCGCGGCGCTGGCCACGGTGTTGGCGCAGACCTTCAGTGTATTGCTGTCTTTACTTTTTTTGGTTCGCAAAAAGGCGGATTTGTTGCCCGCAAAAAGCGATTACCGTCTGCAAAGCGATACCGTTTCAGAACTTTTGAAGATCGGTGTTCCCATTGCTTTGCAGGACGGATTCGTGCAAATTGCTTTTTTAGTCATTACCGCTATTGCCAACAGCCGGGGACTTACCGACGCGGCGGCGGTGGGTATTGTGGAAAAAATCATCGGCGTACTGTTTTTGGTGCCGTCCTCCATGCTGTCCTCCGTTTCGGTGCTGGCAGCGCAAAATTTTGGCGCGCAAAAACCCGAACGCGCCAAGCTTACCTTGCGGTTCGGCCTGTTGTTCGTGGCGGTTTGGGGCTTGCTTGCCGTTGTGGTCATGCAAGTCGCGGCGGATTGGTTTGTGGGGTTGTTTACCGAAAGCGCCGAGGTGGCGCGCATGGGCGGGGAATATATGCGGGGCTATGTGTTCGATTGCCTGATCGCCGGGATCCATTTTTGTTTCAGCGGCTATTTTTGCGCCTGCGGATTATCCCTGGTGTCTTTTTTGCATAACGCCGCGTCGATTCTTTGCGCCCGCATTCCGTTGGCATATTTGGCCTCTGTCCGGTTTCCGAACACCTTGCTGCCCATGGGGCTTGCCACGACCACGGGTTCCATGTTGTCGGTGCTGATTTGCGTGGCGGTTTATGCGGTATTGTGTCAAAAGGAACGCACAAATTCAAGGAAAAAAGTTGTCGAAAAATCAAAGTAATGGTTGCAATTTTCCGAAAATAAGAGTATACTGATTTTTGCTGTTTGACATTACTTTGCGGAAAGGTTTATCAAAATTCTATGCTGAAAAAAAGCTTACTGTTATTCTTTTGTTTTATTGTTTTACTGGCTTCCGGCTGTCAAAAAACAGGCGATCCGCTTAGTGCGGATCAGCCGAGCGAACCCCAAAGTTCGTTAGAACCCGCGCCCGAACCCGAACCGGCGTTGTTTCAAAATCCGCTGACCGGTCTTTTGGATTTAGCGGAAGAAAAAACCGACGACCGCCCGGTGGCAATCGCGATCAATAACATTTCGGTAGCACAGCCGGTGCAGGCCGGAATCGGCAAAGCCGATATTGTGTATGAAACCGAGGTGGAGGGCGGCATTACCCGCCTGCTGGCATTGTATCAAGACGTCGGCAAGGCCGAAAAAATCGGCACCATCCGCTCGGCGCGGTATGTGTTTGTGGATTTGGCGCTGGGGCATAACGCGTTGTATATCCACCATGGGCAGGACCCGGTTTACTGCAAACCGCATTTAAACGATATTGACGATGTCACTTTGTCCGAAAATAACTACGGCTTTCGCCTGAAAAACGGATTGGCAAGGGAACACACCCTTTATACCAACGGCGAAAAGCTATGGAGCGGCCTTGTATCAAGCGGCCGCAAGACCGAAAACACCAAAACCGGCACGTGGGTGACCTTTGGCGATCAGGAGGCATCTTCCTCTTTTGAAAACACCGCTTCTTCGGTCACGGTTCCGTTTTCATCCAGTTATCGGTCGGTCTTTCGGTATGACGCCGCCACCGGAAAATACACCCGCTATTTTAAGGATACCCTGCGTAAAGATTACTTCACCGGCGAGACTACACAGGTCAAAAATGTATTTGTTTTGCTGACCTCCATTCAAAATTATCCCGATGGTTACCACCGGCAGGTCTCGCTGCAAAGCGGCAGCGGTTATTACTGTGTGAACGGCACCTATACCCCCATTTCCTGGAGCAAGGGCAGTGCCAAGTCCTCCTTTCGGTTTACCACGGCAGACGGCAAGGATTTGGTGGTCGATCCCGGTAATTCGTGGGTCTGTTTGGCTAATCGCAACAACTCCAAACCGATTTTTGAATAAAAAAGTCGTGATAAGCGGAACATGCCTTTATCGGAATGTTCCGTTTTTTCGTTTTAGGGCTGCACACGCTGTGCGGAAAGGAAAAATGCTTGCATGGAAACTGTTAAAGATTTATAATAATATCTACTGAACAAATGCCGACACGCAGACGGCATTTGTGAAAAAGCGTTTTTTGAACGCTTTTTCTGCCAAAATCGTCGATT
>CAJOQU010000020.1 GCA_905236975.1 uncultured Clostridia bacterium | reverse complement strand
GTTTTGGTGGGATCATCCGAAATACAGTCGGTCAATTTTTCGGGCATACGGGTTTTGCCGGCGATTCCCGATTTGTTACGCTGTAATTCACGGGCTTTCTGCGCCGCTTCGCGGGCGTTAGAGGATGCGATGGATTTATCTAAAATAATTTTAGCCTCAGCCGGATGATCCTCTAAATATTCCATCATCTTTTTGGCAACAATGTTGTTGACCAACGTGCCGATGGCCGTATTTCCCAGCTTTGCCTTGGTTTGAGATTCAAACTGTGCGTCGGTCAATTTGACGCTGACCACCGCCACAAGGCCTTCGTTAATATCTTCTGTTTTTAAATTGGCGTCGCTATCCTTCAAAAATTTAAAGGTTCGCGCATATTTATTGACGACCCTGGCAAGGCTGGTTTTAAAAGCGCTTTCATGGGTACCGCCGTCCACCGTATGAATGGTATTGGCAAACGACATGATCTTGGTATCATACCCGGTGCTCCAAAGCAGTGCGATTTCGGCCATGGAATCCCCCGCGCTGCCGCTTAAATAGATGACATTTTCGTTCAGGCGGTCTTTTTTGCTTTTTTCCAGCAAATATTCCACATATGACTTAATTCCGCCCTCATAATACAGGATTTCCTCCCGATCCGGCACATCGGCGTCACTGCGCAGATCCTTCAATTCAATCCGAATGCCCGCATTCAAAAAGGCCTGTTCACGCAAACGGGAAAGCAGAATATCAAAATCATAACGTGTGGTATCGGTAAAAATGGTGGAATCGGGCTTAAAAGTAACTTTTGTACCGGTTTTTTCGGTATCGCCGATGATTTCCAGATCCTTTTTTATATTGCCGCATTCATACCGCTGATGGTAAATATGCTTACCGTCGGAAATCTCGACCTCCAGCCAGCTTGACAAGGCGTTTACAACGGAAGCGCCCACGCCGTGAAGACCGCCCGATACTTTATAGCCGCTGCCGCCGAATTTGCCGCCCGCGTGCAAAATGGTGAACACCACGCTGACCGTCGGAATGCCCTTTTGCGGGTGGATACCCACCGGGATACCGCGGCCGTTATCGGTCACACAAACCACGCCGTCATCCAGCAGCTCGACCGTAATGGTATCACAAAAACCGGCCAGCGCCTCATCGATCGAGTTATCCACAATTTCATAAACCAAATGATGTAAACCTCGTTCGCCGGTGGAGCCGATATACATACCCGGTCTTTTTCGAACGGCTTCCAGTCCTTCTAATACCTGTATGGAATTTTCGTCATAATTTTCCGTTACAGGCTTCATGATGTCGTTACTCATTTTTTAATGATTCCCTCCGTCAAAATGTTTGTAAATCCGGAACGCTTTAAAAGCGTAGAAGATGAAAGTTGTGAAATATAGATTTTCGTATCTTTCTTATGCCCGACCAAAAGAAAAGCCTTCGGCAATTCATAAGATACGGTGATCACTTTTCCCTGTTTTTGACCTTGTTCTAAAAATTTTCGTGTATGTTTGGAAACGGTGGTACTGTCCAAATCAAAAATGCCGATCACATCTTCCGACGAAACGACCGTGTTTTGCCCCAAATGCAAATACATTACACGATCCCCCCGTTTTGAATATGAATAATTTTTCCTTTTTGCAGACCCGCTGTATCCGCCGGATCACAACAGGTAATGAAGGTCTGAATGCCTTTGATATGGTTTAAAATATAATGCTGACGCTCGGGATCAAGCTCACTCATGACGTCATCCAGCAAAAAAACAGGCATTTCACCGGTGACTTTTTGAATCCATTCCGCCTCGGCCATGCGAACCGCCAGCGCCACGCTGCGTTTTTGCCCCTGTGAGCCATATGTTCTGGCTGAGATTCCGTTTAATTGAAATAACACATCGTCCCGGTGGGGACCGATCGAAGTGGAGCCGGTCAGCATATCCTCTTTACGCGCCTGTTCCAATTCTTTCAAAAAATCCTGATGAACGGTGCTGACGTATTCTATGGTTAAATGTTCCCTGCCGGAGGAAAGGCCGTCATACAACGCGGGTAAAATTTCCTGCAAAGAGGCAATATATTTTTGCCGTGCTCGAATAATCCGGATTCCTTTATCTGCAATCTCATTTTCAAACACTTCCAGCATGACCGCAAGCGACGGATCATAACGATAATCTTTGATAATGCGATTGCGTTGGATCACCGCACGCAGATAATCACGCAGCAACGGAATATAGGAAGGGGTCAACTGGCCAATGGCAAGATCCAAAAAACGCCGCCGACCGGCCGGTCCGTTCTGTACCAAACCCAAATCGCTCGGAGAAAACACCACCGCATGAAAAATGCCTGCAAGCTCCGACGGAGTTTTCAGTCGGTTTCCGTTCAAAACGGCCGTGCGTTTTTCTTTTATGGAAAGGGCGGCTTCTTTTTGAATACCTTCTGAAAAAAAGGAAAGCTCTAACAAACACCCGTCACAGCCGAAACGAATAAAATCCGCATCATG
>CAJOQU010000019.1 GCA_905236975.1 uncultured Clostridia bacterium | reverse complement strand
GTCGATCAAAATAGACTTTCCCGCGCCCGTTTCACCGGTAAGCACATTCAAGCCATCGGAAAATTCAATATCCGATCGTTCAATGACCGCTATGTTTTCAATGTGTAAAAATTTTAACATTGTTTTCCCGCCGTTACAAAAGTTTTTGAAGCTCCCCTGCCAAAGCCGCCGCAGACGGCACGTCCGCCGTGATAATCAGTACCGTGTCATCCCCCGCGATAGAGCCGAGCATCCTGCCGCTGAACAACTCGTCAATTACCACGGCGGCGCTTTGCGCCATACCCTCGTAGCATTTCACAACGATATCGTTCATGGCGTACCCCACGCTTTTGGCCGACCGGCGAAAAAGCTCATTTAAATGGTGTTGATTGGTACTCTCGGCACGTCCTTCGGCCGCAACATAGCGATAAACGCCGTTTTCATCGTGCCCTTTGACGATACGCAGTTCCTTCATATCCCGTGAAACGGTCGATTGCGTAACCTCATACCCGGCGCTAAGCAAGGCGTTTTGCAGGTCCTCCTGCGTTAAGATAATTTGCTGTTTGATTAAGGTCAAAATGGCTTCCTGCCGGTTTGCTTTCATGTTGTTGTTCCTCTCTGTCACATGTTGCTGCCGTCTTTAAACTTGGTGGAAAGCGTGTTGTAAAACGAACGGTCGTTCAGGCGTATCAATTGGGCGTAAAGAGGTGACCGGCGTACATAGATTTCGGTATACGGCCTTACCGGACAAACCCGCCGACCGTCCACCGTGAGGTAAATATCCGTCCGTTTTTTGGAATACGCCTTGACCCGCACCGTGTTTTCGGCTCCCAACAAAATCGGTTTGGCCGACAGCGAATGGGAGCAAATGGGTGTGATACACATATTTTGGGTCAGCGGATCGATGATCGGCCCGCCCGCCGACATGGAATAAGCGGTAGAGCCGGTGGGGGTGGAAAGAATCAAGCCGTCGGCTCGATAATGGATAAAATCTTTTCCCACGCCTGCGGCAATATCAATGATCCGCGCAATACAGCCGCTGGTGATTACCGCGTCATTAAGCGCGGTATATTCCCCGACTTGGCGGCCGTTCTCCGCCACCCGCACCGACAGCATCATCCGTTTTTCCACCACATAATTGCCGGTTTTTAAGTTGGTAATCAATTCCAACTCATTCTGTTCAATATTGGCAAGGTAGCCCATTCGCCCCGCGTTGATGCCCAACACCGGCTTGTGATCCTGTGCCGCACGTTTGGCGTAACGAATAATGGTACCGTCGCCCCCAATGGTGATCAGAACGTCCGCCTTGCGGTAAAGCTCCTCCTCAGGCAAAAAGGAAAAATCCGCAGCGCAGATGCTATCAGGCAGGTAGGCCTCAATCTCTAATTGTTTTAAAAGGACACCCAGACGTTCCACCACATCGGAGGAACCGTGTTTATCGAGATTGGGTAAAACCGCGACGATCATGTTGATCATCCTTTCAATTCTTGGTAGGAACGCTCGACCAGCTCCTGTGCCCCGATCGGGCAGGTGTTATGGAGGTGCTCGGCGTTTTCTAAATAGCAGAGATATTCAATATTGCCCTCCGGGCCTTTAATGGGCGAAAAATCCAGTCCTAAAAGTGAAAAACCGGTATTCGCCGCCAGGGTGATGATATTTTCGACCACAGCGATATGCACCGCTTTTTCGCGCACCACACCCTTTTTGCCGACCTTGTCCTTTCCCGCCTCAAACTGGGGTTTGATCAGGCAAACGGCTCTGCCGCCCTGCTTTAAAAGAGTCTTTAAAACCGGAAGGATATGAGAAAGGGAAATAAATGAAACATCCACCGAGGCGAAATCCAACGCATCCGGCACCTGTTCATGGGTAACATAGCGAAAGTTATTGCGTTCCAAATTGACCACACGAGGGTCGTTTCGAAGCTTCCAGGCAAGCTGACCGTAGCCCACATCGATGGCATAGACCTTAGCCGCGCCGTTTTGCAGCATACAATCGGTAAATCCCCCGGTCGATGCACCAATATCGGCACAAATGCAATCTGCCAGCGTAAGGCCAAAGCTGTCCACCGCTTTTTCAAGCTTTAATCCGCCCCGGCTGACGTAACGAAGGCCGGTTCCCCGCACCTCGATCACATCTTCCGGCTTGACGGTATTGCCCGGCTTGTCGGACTTTTGGTGATTGACATACACAATGCCCGCCATAATCAGCGCCTTGGCTTTTTCGCGGCTTTCGGCGTAACCAAGCTCAACCAAAGCGGCGTCTAATCGTTTTTTTTCGGTCATAGGCTCACCGCTTTTCGCATACTGTCAAGATCAAGCCCTGTCGCCGCAAGGGACGAGGCGACCGAGGCTGTGGGAACAAAACAGCCGTCAATGGCATGAATGCGGTAAGTACCCTGCCAACCCGCCTGCAGCAGTTTTGCAGCCAGTTGCTCGGCAATCCCGCCGCTTTGAATGGATTCTTCAAAAAAGTGTATTTCCTCCATAGGCAACAGGCAATCGATCGCCTGTTCGGCAATGGGATAAACGCGATTGAGCTTCAGTACATGAAGATCGGGGCGCTCACTTTGCAAGGTAATGGCCTGCAACGACAAACGGCCATAGGTTACAATGGCCTTTTTGCCCGTACCCGGAAGGCAGGTGATCTCCCCCGAAAAATCCAGTGCGGGCTCAAACATCTCTCCCCCACGCGGATACCGAATGGCACAACAAGCAGGCGTTTGAGCCGCTTTACGAATGCAGTCCCGCAGCTCTTTGAAACAGCAGGGCGAATAAATGGTCATGCCCGGCACCGATGATAAAAACGGAATATCAAAAATGCCCTGATGAGTCTCGCCGTCCTCCCCTATAATGCCCGCACGGTCAATCAAAAGTCTGACCGGGTAACCGCCGATGGCAATATCATGCAAAACCTGATCGAAGCCACGCTGTAAAAACGAGGAATAGACCGCAAAAAACGGTTTCATTCCGCCTGAGGCCAGCCCCGCGGCAAAGGTCACGGCATGCTGTTCGGCGATGCCCACGTCAAAAAAGCGGGATTTGAACCGCGTGGCGAAATCGCTTAAGCCGGTGCCGACCGTCATGGCGGCGGTCACCGCGCAAATGGAATCGTCTTTTTCGGCCAGTTCCACCAGCGTTTGCCCCGCAACATCGGAAAAAGAGGGTTTCCCCTCTGTGCTCGCACCCTCCTCCACATCAAAGGGAGAAACACCATGGTAGTTTTTGGGGCTGTTTTCGGCGTAGGAATAGCCTTTGCCTTTGGTGGTGACGACATGGATCAAGGTGGGGCGGTTATAGGTCTGCGCCACTTGAAACAGGGCTTCCATGGCCTTGATATCATGCCCGTCAACCGGCCCCAAATAATGAAACCCGAGCGATGAAAAAATGTTGTTTTTATAGACCAGACCTTTTATGCTTTCCTTAATGGAGAAAAACAAATCGTTCAAATGTCGACCGACCAGTGGAATTGCCAGTAAAAAGTGGCTTAGCGCAAATTTAAAATGATGATAATGCGGGCGGTTGCGCATTTTGGTTAAGCTGCGCGACAGCGCCCCCACATTACGGGAAATGGACATTTTATTGTCGTTCAGTACCACAATAAAATTGTTGCGCCCCGAGGCCACGTTGTTCATGGCCTCATAAGCCATGCCGCCGGTCATGGCGCCGTCGCCGATGACCGCCACGGCGGTTCCCTCCTCGCCTTTCAAACGCTTGGCGCGGTAGATGCCGTAAGCCGCCGAAATGGAATTACTGCTGTGGCCGGTAATAAAGGGGTCGTGTTCGCTTTCATCCGGCCGCATATACCCTGACAGGCCGCCTTCGGTACGCAAGGTGTCGAACCGGTCAAAACGACCGGTCAAAAGCTTGTGGGTATAACATTGATGCCCCACGTCAAACAGGATCGCATCCTTAGGGGAGGAAAAACTGCGGTGCAGTGCCACCGTCAGCTCCACCGCGCCCAGGTTTGAGGCCAAATGGCCGCCGTTTTTGGCAACCGTGGAGATAATACATTCACGAATTTCTGAACAAAGCTGTGCCAACTGCTCTTCATTCAGTTCTTTAATATCTTCAGGAGAGTGAATGTTACTTAAAAACTGATATTCCAATTCATCCAATCCTTTAACAATCCTAATACTTTCTGACAAGAAGCTGTTCGGTCAGTGCCTCCAAAGGCGCACGGTCACCGTCAAAACGCTCTAACAGCCGCCGTGCGTTTTCAGTCAGGCGCGCGGCCTCCCGGCGGGACTCCTCGATCCCGTAAAGCGACACATAGGTGGTCTTGCCGTTTTTTTGATCGCTGCCGGTCGGCTTGCCAAGCACGGTTTCATCGGCCGTGTAGTCTAACAAATCATCGATAATCTGAAACGCAAGGCCAAGGCTTTCGGCGTATTGCTCCGCCGCCCGCACAAGCGTTTCGTCAGCCCCTGCCAAAATACAGCCGATCATCGCGGCGGCTTCGATCAGGCAGGCGGTTTTTTTGCAAATCATCTCCCGCAAGGCGGCGGGCGACGGCGTTTCCTTTTCAAAGGCAAGATCCATAACCTGCCCCTGTACCATGCCGGATATCCCCGCCTTTTCGGCCAAGACCCCCAGGGCACGCACGACTCGTTCGGGCGGTAAGTCCTTTGTGCCGGCGGCCGTATAAAAAGCGTGGGTCAATAAAGCGTCGCCCGCAAGCAGCGCGGTGTTCTCCCCAAATGCCTTGTGGCAAGAAGGCCTTCCCCGCCGCAGATCGTCATTATCCATACACGGCAGATCGTCATGAATCAGCGAATCCGGCCCTCGGCCAGATAATCTCTCTTAAACATTTACAGCGTTTCTGCCTCGTTGTATTCGGTCAGCAGCATGTTTTTCACTTCCGCTCGGTGTTGCTCCAGGCTTGATCAGAAAGCTGTCTGGCGTCCTGTCGATGGCGGTTTCCAGGTTGTCCGTCTTTTTGCACTGTCTCACGCTGTCCACGCTCCAGGCGTACGCATTCAGAGGTGGACAGCTGTCCATCAGGTTTTGGTTGCGGTCCTTGTTGATGTTGATCATGCGCACGGTGACGCTGATGTCGGCTGCAAATCGACATTACAACAGCGCCCCGGTGCAACCTACCTCGGCTCCCTCCCGTCCCTGAACACCAGCATCATCTCGTTGGTCAGGCTGAAGTCATTGGGCTGGCCGGTGAC
>CAJOQU010000018.1 GCA_905236975.1 uncultured Clostridia bacterium | reverse complement strand
TGTGCAATGCTTTGTGCCGTTTGAAGAAGCTCGATAACCTGAGCATATTCCGTGGGCGTCGGGTCGTCAGGCACATCGCCCAATGCATATCCGCTTTCCAGCACCGGAACTTTTGCACGCGTGGCAGTGGCTACGCTGTCACCCAAAGTGCCGAAAACGGAAAGGGTAAACCACGGCGCCTGTAAGACCTCATGCGGAATATAACATTCGGTTTCACTCAAGCAAAGCGCGTTCTCCGCGTCCAGTACAACATTATACTGCGCACCATCCCCGTCACTGAAAACGGCGGTCTTTTGATAGCCGTCCCATTCTTTCGGAAAGGTAAATTTCACCGTATCAAACCGCACGCCGTCGGAAACGCTCTCATGCGAGACAAACAATTTATTTTGATAAATTTCAGCTTGTATCATACAATACCATCCTCCTTGTGTTTTTGTATCGCAGCTGTCGCCTGACCCGCCCGACAGCCGGCCGATACATGTATAGCATACCGGTTTCAAAACCGACATTCACCGACACCGCTCCTTTTGGCGGCAAAAGCGAAAAAACAGCGCCCCGAGCCGTCTTGCCGGTTGCGCCGCCTTTTCAGGCAAAAGAGAATTTTTTACTTTACACAACTTTTCAAATATGCTAAAATGAATCATCTAAATCACAAACAACGATTTCGCGGTTGCCCCCGCCTTTTTCGGCACACCCGGGTACGACAGCCGTATAGCTTTGTTTGATACCATGCAGGAGGTTTCCATGCTTACAAAAAAATGGTTTTTATACATCACCGAATTTTTCTCAGGCATGAGCATCATGGCAATCGAGCTCGGCGCAAGCAGACTGTTAGCGCCGTATTTTTCATCCTCGCAGATCGTTTGGACCATTATTATCGGCACCATTATGATCGCCATGGCGCTGGGTAACCTATGGGGTGGCCGCATGGCCGATAAAAACCCCGATCCGGACAGGCTGTATGGGCGGCTGCTGGTGGTTGCGGTTTGGACCGCCGCCATCCCCTTTGCAGGGAAATATATCATTGCCGCTGTTTCCCTGGCACTCGCCATGCTGGTAGGGCAAAATTTTTTGATTTGGGCGTCGCTTGTTTCCTGCGTGATTTTGTTTGTGTTCCCCTTAATGCTGCTTGGCACCGTATCGCCCACGCTGGTGAAATACAGCGTTTCCAGCCTTAACCAAAGCGGCAAAACCGTTGGCGAGTTAAACGCGCTCAACACCATCGGTTCCATCATCGGCACCTTTGCGCCGACCTTTTTGACTATTCCGACTGTGGGTACCGCCTGGACCTTTATCATTTTCGCGGCCATATTGCTTGCCATCGCTTTGGCATATTTCTTTGCAGAGCGCCGCAAGCGGGTACGCTCCGCCGTGGCGTTGGCGCTGTGCCTGGCCTTTTCGGCGGCGACCTGCTTTACCTCGTTTTCTTTTTGGAACAACGGCGATGTGCCGCTTTATGAGGATGAATCCATTTACAATTATTTGCAGGTTTATGAGGATGAGAATGAGATCGCTCTTTCTACCAATGTATTATTCGGGGTGCAGTCGGTCACCCGCAAAGACGGAAAATTGACCGGCATGTATTACGATTATGCGCTGGCGGCCCCGCTGATGGCGGGCGCGCCCGAAAAAGAGAACCCCCGCATTTTGATTTTGGGGTTTGGCAGCGGCACCTATGCCATGGAATGTCGCACCTTTTTTCCAAACAGCGTAATCGACGGGGTCGAGATTGACCGCAAGATCATCGATTTGGCCTATTCCCGTTTTGGGCTGGATGCCAACGACCCAAACATCACGGTCACCGAATTTGACGGCCGTGCTTTTTTACGAAATGCCGACCAATACGATGTGATCATGGTGGACGCGTATCGCGATATCACCATTCCCTTTCAAATGTCAAGCCGTGAATTTTTCAGCGAGGTTGCCGCGCATTTAACGGCAGACGGCGTCATGGTGGTCAATTTAAACATGGTTTCAAACCGGTCGGACTCCATCAACAATTATTTGTGCGACACCATCGCCTCGGTTTTTCCCGCCGTATATTATGCCGATTCCAGCGGTAACCGTGAGGTTTTTGCCGGCTTTGACCAAAGCCTGATCGATCGATTTCAAAATTGCGTCATCCATCGCGGCGACCTTGCCGCCATGATGGCGCGAGTAAAAAGCAAGCTGACCGCCTACGAGCCCGGCGACCTGATTTTGACCGACGATAAAGCCCCCGTCGAATTGCTTGGCATGCGAGTTATCGACGAACTGATCTCGGATGAGCTGACGTCTTATAAAAAGCTGTTTCAAGGAAAGTCCCTCTCCGAAATGATCGATTTACTGGGATAAACAGCGCATTTTTAAGGCAAGAAAAAAGGCAGTCGCCAATACGCGACTGCCTTTTGCGGGAATGCCTTTTTATAGATCTTGCTTACTTTTGATTGCAGTTTGCCATCCAGTTTTTAATGGCTGAAAACGTTTCATCGCTGATGTAATGCTCCACCTTGCAGGCGTCATCCGACGCGGTATCGGCGCTTACGCCGATTTTTTGCAGCACTTCCGTCAAGGTGGTGTGACGTTCATAAATGGATTCGGCTACCTTGCGGCCGGGATCGGTCAAGTTAATCAGTCCGGCATGATCGACCGTAATATAGCCCTTTTCTCGTAAAAGACCCATTGCACGGCTGACCGACGGCTTGGAGTAACCCATATATTCCCCCACATCAATAGAACGAACCGACCCGGTTTTCTTTAAAAGAATCAAAATGGTTTCCAAATACATTTCGCCGGATTCGTGAATATCCATTTAAAACACCCCTTTTTATGGATTGTTTATAGCATACCATATTTCTTGCAGAAAATCAAGTGTTGGGACAGGTTAGGCCAAATACCGCCGCGTAGAGAATCAACACACTTGATAAGGGGGGTCCTTCTTTTGGATCCGCCGCGGGATCCATGCGCCGTCTTATTTCAGGGTGCCGACCGACGTTTCTTTCCGAATCACATCATGCGCGCCGCCCTCTACAATGCTGGTGGCTGAGATCAGGGTCAGTTTCGCCTTTTGCTGCAATTCGGGGATGGTCAAAGCCCCGCAGTTGCACATGGTGGATTTCACTTTGCTCAGCGAAAGCTGCACATTGTCTTTTAACGAGCCCGCATAGGGTACATAGGAATCGACGCCTTCCTCGAATGAGAGTTTTTTGTCGCCCCCCAGATCATACCGTTGCCAATTACGGGCACGGTTGGAGCCTTCGCCCCAGTATTCTTTATAATAATTGCCGTTCAAGGTGACACGGTTGGAAGGGCTTTCGTCAAAACGGGCAAAATAGCGACCCAGCATCAAAAAGTCCGCTCCCATGGCCAAGGCCAGGGTCATATGATGGTCGTGCACAATGCCGCCGTCAGAACAAACAGGAATATAAATACCGGTTTCACGGAAGTATTCGTCCCGCGCGGCACAGACCTCAATTAAAGCCGTGGCTTGTCCCCTGCCGATACCTTTTGTCTCACGGGTGATGCAAATAGAGCCGCCGCCAATCCCGACCTTAATAAAATCTGCACCCGCCTTGGCCAGGAATAAAAATCCGTCCCGATCGACCACGTTGCCGGCGCCGACCTTGACCGTGTCGCCGTATTTTTGCCGAATAAAGGCTAAGGTTCTTGCCTGCCATTCACTGAAGCCTTCGGAAGAATCGATACAAAGTACATCCGCACCTGCGGCAATCAACGCGGGTACACGTTCCTCATAATCCCGGGTATTGATTCCGGCACCCACAACATAGCGTTTATGCTGATCTAACAGTTCATTGGGATTTTCTTTGTGCGCGTCGTAATCTTTACGGAAAACAAAATATTTCAAATTGCCGTTTTCATCCACAATAGGCAAAGAATTGAGCTTGTGATCCCAAATAATGTCGTTGGCCTGTTTTAAGGTGGTATCCTCCCCCGCGACGATCAAAGAATCCAACGGCGTCATAAAATCAGCCACCTTGGTATCGTCGCTCATACGGCTGACACGGTAATCGCGGCTGGTCACAATGCCAAGCAATTTGCCGTCCGCCTTGCCGGTTGAGGTCACCGCCACGGTAGAATGCCCGTTCTTGGCCTTTAACGCCAAAATATCGGCCAGCGTGCTGTCCGGCGTGACGTTGGATTCGCTGATCACAAAGCCCGCCTTATAGCTTTTGGCACGCTCGACCATGGCGGCTTCTTCCTCCACCGATTGCGACCCGTAAATAAACGAAACGCCGCCCTCCCGCGCTAAAGCTACAGCCAATCGGTCGCCTGACACCGACTGCATAATCGCGGAGGTCAGCGGAATATTCATGGAAATCGCGGGTTCTTCGCCCTTTTTGAACTTCACCAACGGGGTTTTCAAGCTAACATTTGCCGGAACACACTCGGCCGAAGAATACCCCGGAATCAATAAATATTCGTGAAATGTATGCGAAACGCCCTCACAATAATACGCCATCTTTGTATCTTCCTTTCCAATTATATTATTTTGATTATATCCATCCTGAGGCTGATTGTCAACGAAAAAATGCTGTAACCGATCCGGTCACAGCACTTTTTTTTCATCGATATAGCGGCATGCGGCAAGCGCGGCGGCGGAGCCGTCGGCCGCGGCGG
>CAJOQU010000017.1 GCA_905236975.1 uncultured Clostridia bacterium | reverse complement strand
CAATGGGTGACAGCTTGGCTTCGGTATAACGTGAAGCGGCGTAGGCCATATCCCGCGAGTAGGCTTTACCGAATGACCCCTTGGATTGCACATAGGGGTGTAAAAGTGCCTGATACCCTTCGGACAAGCGCACCATGGTTTCGTAAATGGCGGTGTCGCCGTGTGGGTTGAGCTGCATGGTGCGCCCCACAATATTAGCCGATTTAATGGTACCGCCGGTCAGAAGCCCCATGTTGTACATGGTGTACAGCAGTTTGCGATGCGAGGGCTTAAAGCCGTCGATTTCGGGGATAGCGCGCGAAACGATCACACTCATGGCGTAGGGCATGTAGTTGGTCTCGAGCGTTTCCACAATAGGCTGTTCAACCGTCAGCCCCGCCCCCGCAATGTAGGCGTTGGCATGGGATTTTACGGCGGGTTTGCTTTCTTTTCTTTTTTTGGGAGCCATAATTTACCTCAATTCGTTAATGCGACTTGTTTGTGCTTATGAAATGTCCGCTTCTTCCATATACAGATATCCATTCTCGGCGATGAAGTCTTTACGACCGGCTAAATCATCGCCCAACAGCAGATCAAACATCTGCGCGGTGCGCTCGGCGTCCTGCGGCATGATTTTGATCAACCGGCGGGTCTCGGGGTTCATGGTGGTCAGGTTCATCATATCCGGTTGGTTTTCACCAAGCCCTTTCGAGCGTTGAACGGTATATTTGGCATTGCCGATTTTATTTAAAATATCGGTTTTTTCCTTTTCATCATAGGCAAAATAGGTCATATCCTTCGTGTCAATTTCATACAATGGCGTCTCGGCAATATAGACCTTGCCTTCGGCGATCAGCGTAGGCATCAGGCGGTAGATCATGGTCAAAATCAAGGTACGGATCTGGAAACCGTCCACGTCCGCATCGGTACAAATAATGACCTTGTTCCAGCGCAGCGCGCCCAGATCAAAGGTGGCAAGCCCCTTGTTGGCCTTGGACTTCACCTCGACCCCGCAGCCCAGCACCTTGATCAGATTGGTGATAATATCGCTTTTAAAAACCCGGTCGTAATCGGCCTTTAAGCAGTTCAAAATTTTGCCCCGCACCGGAATAATGGCCTGATACTCCGCGTTGCGCGCCAGTTTGCAGGATCCAAGCGCCGAATCGCCCTCCACGATAAAGAGCTCGCGCTGTTCCACGTCTTTTGAACGACAGTCCACGAATTTGTCCACCCGATCCAGCATGGAATTGGCCGATTGCAGGGTCTTTTTTAAATTGATGCGTTCCCGCTCGCTGCGCTCGCGGCTGCGTTTGTTGACCAGCACCTGATCGGCGATTTTGTCAGCCTCGGCCTTGTTCTCAATAAAATAGACTTCCAACTGGTGGCGAAGAAAATCTACCATGGCCTCGTAAATAAATTTGTTGGTGATGGCTTTTTTGGTCTGGTTTTCGTAGGAGGTGACGGTCGAAAAGGACGAAATCACCAGCACCAAACATTCTTCCACATCTGAAAAGGTGATCTTGCTTTCGTTCGCCTTATATTTTCCGGCTTGTTTCAAATATGCGTCGATCTGTGCCACAAAGGCGTTACGGGTGGCTTTTTCAGGCACACCGCCGTATTCCAGCCAGCTGGAGTTGTGATAATATTCCTTAAGCATATGCCGGTTGGAAAAGGTCACCGCCGCATTGATTTTGACCTTATATTCGGGTTTATCCTCGCGGTCACGGCCCCTGCGCTCGGTCTGCCAGAACTGCACCGAGGTCAGATTTTCCTCACCGACCGCCTCGTTTACATAGTCTACAATGCCGTTTTGGTAAACAATATCCTGCTGGATGAACCGTGCGCCCTGCTGCTCGCGAAATACAAACAACAGCCCGTCGTTCACAATGGCCTGCCGCTTTAAGGTGTCCAAAAAATACTCGGTGGGAATGTTTACGTCGGTAAACACTGCGATATCCGGTTTCCAGCGGGTGCGGGTGCCGGTATCCCTTCCGGTATAGGGCTCCTTTTTCAACCCCCCGACATTATATCCCTTTTCAAAATGCAGCTCGTACCGAAAGCCGTCACGCTTGATTTCCACATCCATATATTCTGAAGCATACTGTGTGGAGCAAAGGCCAAGGCCGTTAAGCCCTACCGAATACTCGTAATTCGCGCCGTCGTTGGTGTTGTATTTGCCGCCGGCGTACAACTCGCAGTATAAAAGCTCCCAGTTGAAACATTGTTCTTTGTTGTTAAAGTCCACCGGTGCGCCGCGACCGAAATCCTGCACCTCAATAGAGCCGTCGGTATATTTGGTGACCACGATTTTTTTGCCGTAGCCTTCACGCGCTTCGTCAATGGAGTTGGAAATGATTTCAAATACCGAATGCTCACAGCCGTCCAGCCCGTCCGACCCGAAAATCACGCCGGGACGCTTGCGCACCCGGTCGGGGCCTTCTAATTTTTGAATGCTGTCGTTGCCGTATTCGGCGGTGGTTTTCGCCATGATTTCAACCTCGTTTATTCTTAATCAGCTTTTATTATATACCATATCTTGTGTTTTTGTCAAATAATTCATAATTTCGGAAAAAAGCGGTCATACTAAGGTCAAAACGGAGGGAAAGCCATGAAAAGACGAACCGTGATCCGCATGATGTCTTACTGCGCGGCCGCGGCATTAGCCGCCGTGGGGTATGCTGTCAAAGCCAACCAAAAGGCCGAACAGTACAAGCTGCAGATCGAGACCACTTATTCTCACATGTTGGATGGACTGGACGAAAGTATGAGCAACATCTCGGTATTGCTGAAAAAGGCGGAATACACCACCGAACCCCGCCAAATGACCAACATGGCGGCACAGTTGTTAACCCAGGCAGAATCGGCCAAAACCGCCCTTTCGCAGCTGCCGACCGGTGGTAATGAATTAAAGGTGATCAACCGATTTTTATCACAGGTGGGCAACTATGCCCTGACCATGTCAAAATCAGTGGTAGCGGGTGAAGAATTGGCCGCGGACTACCCGACAAATATTTCCGCCTTACAGGAAACCGCCGAAAAAATCTCCCACGCGGTAGGGGAAGCCTCCATTACCTATAATAACGTAGACGCTTGGAGCCGCGAGATCGGCCGCCGCTTAGATGAAGAGGTGCCCGATGATTCCTTTGCCGGGTCGGTCAGTCAGTTAGAGGAAAGCCTGACCGACTACCCCACCTTGGTGTATGACGGCCCTTATTCCGACCATATTTTAGAAAAAGAGCCGCTCATGATCAAGGACGCCGCGCCCGTTTCACAGGGCAAAGCATTGGAGACCGCCGCGGCGGTGGCCGGTGTTGAAGAAGATGACCTTTCCATGGAGGGCGAACTTGACGGCAGGATCGCCTGTTATCGCTTTGATGGCGAAGGGGTCAGCGTAACGGTCAGTAAACAGGGCGGTTACGCCGTGTATATGCGCAAATCCCGCAGTATGGGCGACAGCATTTTAGAATACCGTCAAGCGCTTGATAAAGCCGAACGCTATCTTGAACGGATCGGAATGACCGGCTTTACCGAGACCTATTACTATACCGATGAAGGGGTCTGCGTCATCAATTTTGCCTATCTTGACGGCAAGACCATCTGTTATACCGACCTTGTGAAGGTGGGCGTGGCCATGGATACCGGTGAGATCATGCTGTATGAGGCCAGCGGCTATTTGACCAACCACTCCGACCGCGCCTTTGAGACCCCCGCCGCCACCGAGGAAGAGGCGGCCGAAAAGGTCAGTGACCGCCTGACCATTAAAGAGACCGCTTTGGCGCTGATCCCAACCGACAGCGCGGGGGAAGTGCGATGCTATGAATTTGTCTGCGAGACTTCTGACGGACAAGAAATTTTGGTTTATATTAACGCCATGAATTTGGCGGAGGAAGATATTCTGATTTTGTTAAAAAGCGATGGCGGCACGCTGACCAAATAAGTTTCACACGCCTTCGCTTACATGTGAATATCATCATAACCGCCCGTTTTACGGGTGGTTATGATTCTTGCAAAGCAAATCAATTTCAGCTGCAAGTTGTTCCGAATATTACATAGCATAAGCCAGCCTGTCTTGACCATATATTTTCTCAATGAATTTCCGATTTGTTTTCTTGAATCTTTTAATCATTATTGTCCTCTATAACAAATCCATACCGCCTGACGGCGATTCTCTTCTCTTTTCACTGGAAAAAGTCGCGAGAGAGTATGAGAGAAAAACGAAGAGAGAAAAGAGAAGAGTACAAAAAGAAAAAGCCGCTTGCACGATTTTTTCTTTTTGGTGGGAGAGGTTTAATACGACCCTCTATTTATGCGGGTTTGTAAGGGGTGGTAGCCCATTAGTAGCCCAGTAATTCGAATCCAATTTCACGGACGGATTCGGTCAAAAAACCGCACATTCGTCAACGCTAAAATCCTTTGTTATGATGGTGTCAGAAAAAGCAAAGGAGTGGTCAAAAATTATGGAAAAATTCATTCATGACAAAACTAATGGACTCGATTATGAACTCGTAGGTGATTACTATCTACCATGTCTTAAAGCGCCCGAATCGCCAAAAGTCGGTCGGTTCGGACTTATGTATCTTGACTATCTGCGAAATCACAAAAGAGTTATATATTCCGGTCTGCTGATTTCCGGGAAACTGAACGAGCATATAGAAAGTATTGACCGTCAATCGCAAGATTTGTTTTCTCAGTTAGTTGAACAAATGAAGCAAGTCGAAGGTGTTACCGAGCAACTTAAATCCGTCAATCAGATGAAATGGGTTGGGATGATGAATAGCATCCGCAACCGTGCCGAAGAGATCGTCCTGCGGGAGGTGGTGTTCGCATGACGGCACTTGAGGATTTATGGTATGGGAATATTCGCCCATTCGAAAACTATATTGTTTGACTCATAATCCCAAGAATGATTTTTTGAACTTAACGCCGAAAAAGTCTTTTGCTTCTTCTAAATTCATAATAACCCAATCGCGAGACTTTTTTGCCTCAAGTGTCTCCGGGAGTTCCTTTAT
>CAJOQU010000016.1 GCA_905236975.1 uncultured Clostridia bacterium | reverse complement strand
CTTGCATGCTACCGCCGCCGAGGCCAAGGAAGAAACCATTCGCATGCTGAATGTGTACGCCCGCTTTGCCGAGGAAATTTTGGCCATGCCGGTGGTGAAAGGTCAAAAAACCGAAAAAGAACGCTTTGCCGGTGCCGAGGCCACCTATACCATTGAAGCGCTGATGCACGACGGTAAAGCACTGCAAAGCGGCACCTCCCATTATTTCGGTGATGGATTTTCCAAAGCCTTTGAGGTGGAATACACCGATCAGGACAATAATCAGGTACATCCCTTCCAAACCTCATGGGGCACGACCACGCGCCTGATCGGGGCAATCATTATGACCCATGGGGATGATAACGGGCTGGTGTTGCCTCCCGCCGTGGCTCCCATTCAAGTGGTGGTGGTACCGGTTGCGGCGCACAAGCCGGGGGTAACCGAAAAAGCGACCGAAATTTACGAGCGCTTGAAGCCCCTTTGCCGCGTGAAGATCGATACCGACGACCGTTCCCCCGGGTGGAAATTCGCCGAATATGAAATGAAGGGCGTGCCCCTTCGCATTGAAATCGGCCCGCGTGATCTGGAAAACAATGCCTGTGTGGCCGTTCGGCGCGATAACGGCGAAAAGACCGTCCTGCCGCTGGATCAACTGGAAGACAGAATCCCCGAACTGTTAAAAGCCGTGCATGACGGACTGTACCAAAAGGCGCTTGACCGCCGTGCCGCCATGACGTTTGACGCGCACACGCTTGATGAATTAAAGGATATTGCCGATCATAAGCCCGGGTTTATCCGTGCCATGTGGTGCGGTGACCGTGCGTGTGAAGACAGGCTCAAGGAAGAAGCCGGGGTGACCTCGCGCTGTATCCCGTTTGAACAGGAAGCAATCGGCGAAACCTGTGTTTGCTGTGGAAAACCGGCAAAGCATATGCTTTATTGGGGTAAGGCTTATTAAGAAGGCGGATGTATTCTGTTGTCTTTTTCTCGAACAGGAACCTGCGATTTTCAGTCTGTGAAAAGGAAAAGAGAATCTCTTTTCCCAAAAAACGGGCGAAAACAGAAAAAAAGACTTGATTTTTGGCCTGATATCTGTTATGATTATGATTGCTACGTTGTCGGCTGTCGCCGCCGATAGAAGAAAAGGAGGTGCAGACCATGGCTAAATGTGATATCTGCAACAAAGAAATTGCGTTCGGAATCAAAGTTTCCCACTCGCACAGGCGCAGCAATCGTACTTGGAAACCCAACGTAAAAAGAGTAAAAGCGATCGTGAACGGTTCTCCCAAACGAATCAATGTTTGCACCCGCTGTTTGCGTTCGGGCAAAGTGACACGCGCCATCTAAGCGATGAACAAAATAACCTCTCACGCCATGTGGGAGGATTTTTTGTATCATGAAGAAAAAGATTGAAAACCGCACGCGGAGCGTGTAAAATAAAGACAGTTAAAATCCTTAAGAGGTGATCGCGTTGAAACGAGAGGATTACGTCAGCTGGGACGAATACTTCATGGGCATTGCGCTTCTTTCGGCCATGCGCAGTAAAGACCCTTCCACCCAGGTGGGGGCTTGCATTGTGAATGCCGACAGGCGCATCCTTTCCATGGGGTATAACGGCATGCCCCGCTGCTGCAGTGATGATGAATTTCCCTGGGAGCGGGAGGGCGACCCGCTGCATTCCAAATATCTTTACGTCTGCCACGCCGAGCTGAACGCCATTTTAAACTGCGCGGGCGGGAATGTGCGCGGCTGTACCATGTATACCACCCTGTTCCCCTGCAACGAATGCGCCAAAGCCATTATGCAGTCGGGCATTGCGGAGATTGTTTACATGTGCGATAAATATGCCGATTCCGACAGCGTGAAAGCCTCCAAACGCATGTTTGAAACCGCCGGTGTTCGTTACCGGCTTTATGAGCCTTCTGGCAAGACCCTTTCTTTTTCGGTTTGAAGATGAAGAAAATCGTCATTGTCGGCGGCGGGGCGGCGGGGCTCAAAGCGGCTTGTACCGCGGGATACCGGTATCGTAACGGCGGCGCGGAAATCACACTTGTTGAAAAAAATGAAAAATGCGGGCGTAAGCTGATGATCACGGGGAAAGGCCGCTGCAATGTCACCAATCACTGCGATCTTGATACGCTGATGGCGAACATGACCCGCAACGGGAAATTTCTATACTCCGCCTTCAGCGGTTTTCTTCCGCAGGATACCATGACCTTTTTTGAATCGCTTGGCGTGCCGCTGAAAATCGAACGCGGAAACCGGGTCTTCCCTGTGTCGGACAAAGCGAGTGACATTGTTGATGCGCTGGTGAAGGCGGTCAAAGCCAATCAAATCCGTCTTCTTCACGGAACCGCGGCACATATTCTGACCGATAACGGCTCTGTTACGGGTGTTCAGCTTTCAAACGGCGAAAGTCTTCCCGCCGACTGCGTCATTTTGGCAACAGGCGGAAAATCCTATCCTCTCACCGGCTCCACGGGAGACGGCTACCGCATGGCGGCGGAGCTGGGTCACACCGTGACCCCGCTGTTGCCTTCTCTGGTTCCCTTAACAGCACACGAGGGGTTTTGTTCAAGGCTTGCCGGGCTTTCCTTAAAAAACGTGACCCTCTCTGTCTTTGAAGAGGGAAAACCAAAACCGATTTTTAAGGAACTGGGCGAAATGCTCTTTACGCACACGGGAATTTCCGGGCCGCTGGTACTCAGTGCTTCGGCGCATATGCGAAAAATGGGACAAAAGGGATATACCGCTGTCATCGACTTAAAGCCCGCTTTAACGGAGGAACAGCTTGATCATCGCATTCTGCGCGATTTTACCGAAAATAAAAACCGAGATTTTGCCAACGCACTGGACAAACTGTTACCCAAAAGCCTGATTCCCGTTGTGATTTCTCTTGCACAAATCGATCCGCATACCAAAGTCAATCAAATCAGCCGCGAACAGCGGAAAACGCTTATCAAGGTCATGAAGGAGCTGACACTCCATATCACCGGCTTTGCACCCATTGAAGAAGCGGTTATAACCAGCGGCGGCATAGCGGTGAAGGAAATTCGCCCCGCGACCATGGAATCGAAATTGATACAAGGGCTTTATTTTGCGGGCGAATTGATTGACGTGGACGCCTATACCGGCGGCTTTAACCTGCAAATTGCTTTTTCCACCGGTTTCGCGGCGGGAACCAGTGTATAAAATCATTCAAGAAGAGAGGATATGCTCCATGATTTCCATTGCCATTGACGGCCCCGCCGGTGCGGGGAAAAGCTCGGTCTCTCGCCGGGCGGCTAAACAATTAGGATATATTTATGTAGATACCGGGGCTCTGTACCGTGCGGTGGGCTTGAAATTTTTAAAACAAAACGCCGATCCCGCAAAGCAGAGCGAGGTTGAAAAAATCCTGCATGATACCACGGTGGAATTTCGCTTTATCGGGGGCGAACAGCACGTCTTTTTGGACGGGGAGGATGTAAACGATCAGATCCGCACGCCGGACGCTTCCATGATGGCGTCGGCGGTTTCGGCGCAACCGCCGGTACGCGCTTTTTTGTTGGAAATGCAGCGCAAAATCGCACGCGAGCAGAATGTGATTATGGACGGACGGGATATCGGCACCGTGGTACTGCCTGACGCCACGGTCAAAATCTTTTTGACCGCATCGGATCAGGTGCGTGCCGTGCGCCGGTTCAAAGAGCTTGAAGAAAAGGGCGAAACCGTCACATTTGACGAGGTTTTGCAGGATATCCGCACCCGTGATTATAACGATTCTCACCGTGCCGTCGCCCCGCTGAAACAAGCGGAGGATGCCGTGCTGGCCGATACCTCCGACTGTACATTTGAGGAATCGGTACAAAAAATACTTTCCATTATTGAAGAAAGGCTCGGTCAACCGTTGTGAAGATCACTCTTGCCAAAACCGCCGGTTTTTGCTTTGGCGTAAATCGTGCGGTGCAAACCGTGTATTCCTTGCTTGAACAGCGTCAAAAGGTATGCACGCTCGGCCCCATCATTCATAATCCGCAATTGGTCGAAGAACTGGCCGAGCGGGGCGTGCGCATTGTCTCTTCTCCCGAAGAGGTCGCGCCGGACGAGGTGTTGGTCATTCGGTCCCACGGGG
>CAJOQU010000015.1 GCA_905236975.1 uncultured Clostridia bacterium | reverse complement strand
TGTGGCGTAGCAACGCAAAATCCCGAACTGCGCAAGCGTTTTTGCGGTAAACCGGAATATGTGATGAACTTCATGCAGTATATCGCCGAAGAACTGCGGGAGATCATGGCCAAACTCGGCGTTCGACGCGTGGAAGAACTGGTCGGGCGCACCGATCTGATTAAAGTGCGGGAAAAAACCGTTACCAAGCGTGCCGCCATGGCTGATCTTTCCGGTATTTTACATAATGCCGGAAGCGGTGAAAAGACCCACTTTGACCCGGCCGATATCTACAATTTCGAACTTGAAAAAACATTGGATGAAAGCCGTATTCTGCCGGAATTTGAAAAAGCCCTTAAAACCGGCCAACCGCACAGCATTCAGCTGGATGTTTCCAGTACCGATCGCACGCTTGGCACGATCTTCGGGTCTGAGATCACCAAAAGGTTCAAAAACACCCTGCCGGATGACACCTACCTGATAAACTGCACAGGCGGCGGCGGACAATCCTTTGGGGCGTTTATCCCCAAAGGGCTTACCATGAAACTGACCGGCGACAGCAACGATTATTTCGGCAAAGGCCTGTCGGGCGGCAAGCTGATTGTTGCGCCTGACGAAAACGCGGGCTACAAGGCCGAAGATAATATCATTATCGGCAATGTGGCGCTGTACGGCGCCACCGCAGGCGAGGCATATATTGCCGGCATCGCGGGCGAGCGGTTCTGTGTGCGCAACTCGGGCGCGGTCGCTGTCTGTGAAGGAACAGGCGACCATGGCTGTGAATACATGACGGGCGGTAAGGCGGTCATTTTAGGACCCACCGGCAAAAATTTCGCCGCCGGTATGAGCGGCGGCATCGCCTATGTTTTGGATGAAAGTTTTGATTTTTATCTGCGTTTGAATAAAGAGCTTGTCACCATGACGGCGGTGGAAGAAAAGCATGATATTGAGGAATTACGCACGCTGATCGAAAAGCATGTGGACGCCACGGGTTCTGCCAAAGGCAAGCGTATACTGCATGATTTTAAAAACTATTTACCGTATTTCAAGAAGATCGTTCCTAACGATTACAGCCGTATTTTGACCGAAATCAGTCATTTTGAAGAAAAAGGTCTTTCCCGCGAAGCGGCCGAGCTTGAGGCCTTTTATTCCATTCAGCATTAAGGAGGGACAACCATGGGAAAACCCACTGGATTTTTAGAGTTTGAACGAACCGAAAACTGCTCGATCGAACCGACTGAGCGCATTACAAATTTTCATGAATTTCACGCGCCGCTGTCGCTCGATGACCGAAAAAAACAAGGTGCGCGCTGTATGAACTGCGGCGTTCCGTTTTGCCAATCGGCCATGACGCTTGGCGGTATGGTGTCGGGTTGCCCGCTGCATAACCTTATTCCCGAATGGAATGACGAAATTTATGAAGGCAACTGGAAAAACGCCCTCGCGCGGCTCACCAAAACCAACAGCTTTCCGGAGTTCACCGGGCGCGTTTGTCCCGCCCTGTGCGAGGCCGCCTGTTCCTGCGGACTGTATGACGATCCGGTTACGGTTAAGGAAAATGAGCTTGCCGTTATTGAAACCGCCTTTCAAAACGGTTGGATACAGCCGAATATTCCCAAGGTGCGTACCGGCAAACGGGTGGCGGTGGTCGGTTCCGGCCCCGCGGGGCTGGCTTGCGCAGACCGCCTGAACAAGCGCGGCCACAGCGTGACCGTGTATGAAAAGGAGGATCGCGCCGGCGGGCTTTTGATGTATGGCATTCCCAATATGAAGCTGGAAAAAAGCGTGGTACAGCGCCGCATTGATCTTATGCGGGACGAGGGAGTCACCTTTGAGACCAATGCCGATGTCGGCAAAACCGTTTCCGCCGAAGAACTTGTGCAGCAATATGATGCGGTGGTGCTTTGCTGTGGAGCGAACGATCCGCGTGACCTGAAAGCCGACAACCGCGAGATCGGCGGCATTTACTTTGCGGTGGATTTTTTAAAGTCTGCCACCAAGGATCTTTTGCAAAATCAAACGACTGATTTCACTCTTTCGGCAAAGGGCAAGAATGTCGTGATCGTCGGCGGGGGAGATACCGGCAACGATTGCGTGGGCACCTGCATCCGGCAGGGATGCCGCTCGGTCACACAGCTTGAAATGATGCCGAAACTGCCTGATACCCGCGGTGCGGGGAATCCTTGGCCGCAGTATCCGCGTGTTTGCAAGACCGATTACGGCCAGCAGGAGGCCATCGCCGTTTTCGGGCATGACCCCCGCCTTTACTGCACAACGGTGGAAAGCTTTGTACCGGACGGGCAGGGCAATATCAAAGCGGTGACCACGGTAGAGCTGAAACCGGAAAAGAAGGGTGCCAGAACGGTTATGACCAAAATACCAAACAGTGAAAAGACCCTGCCATGTGAATTGCTGATTATCGCCGCCGGGTTTGTCGGCTCCAAGCCCTATATTGCCGAAAGCTTTGGTCTTACACGCAATGAACGCGGTAATATTGTGACCGAACAGGGCCGTTACCGCACCGCAAAGGAAAAAATCTTTACTGCGGGTGATATGCACCGCGGGCAATCGCTGGTGGTATGGGCGATTGCCGAAGGCCGCGCCGCCGCTAAAGAAATAGACGAATACCTAATGGGTTACACCAATCTGGTATGAGCAAAGAAC
>CAJOQU010000014.1 GCA_905236975.1 uncultured Clostridia bacterium | reverse complement strand
TGCCCCACTTCGGCGGAAGGATTAACGGTAAAAGTGGAAAACGAAAACAAAACGACCAAAACCAACAGGAAACAAGCAATTTTTTTCAATTTCACGACCGTCACCTCCGCAAATAATTTTCTCTATAATCATTATACACAATTCACTATAAAAAAGCAGGAACAATTCGGTTACAAATGGTATCAATTCTGTTACCGTTTTTAGAAAAAAAGTACAGAAAACGCATAGTGATTCGTTCGTTTCGACAAAAAGCAAATTATTATTACTTTTTTCTAATTGTTTTCAATTGTCTTAATAAATATTAGTTGTATTTACAAAAATTCTATGCTATAATGAAAGCAACGTTTGAAGAAGGAAGTTTCTTCCAAACGCATGAAAGACAATATCAAAGGAGTGTTTTTCTTGAAACAGTATTTACAAAATCATATTTACAACATTGCCCTGTTGGGTCACGGCAGTTCGGGCAAGACCACATTGGCCGATGCGATCCTGTGCTACGGCAAAGCGACCGAGCGCATTGGCAAGACCGGCGACAGCACCACGGTGATGGATTTTGACAGCGAAGAAAAAAAGCGGAAAATTTCGGTTTCAACCTCCTGTTACGCATTAGAAATCGGGGACGACAAACTCAACCTTATTGACGCACCGGGACTTTTTGATTTTGAGGGCGGCGTCAGCGAGGCGCTCGCCTGTGCCGACAGCGCTTTGATTACCGTTTCCGGTAAGTCGGGACTGACCACCGGAGCCAAAAAGGCTTATCAAAAAGCTTATGACCGGCATAAAGCCATTGCCTTTTTCATTGGCAAACTGGATTCCACGCACGCGCACTTTTACCGCGTGATTTCCGCTTTGGTGGGGCAATACGGGGCGCCTGTTTGTCCGATAACAATTCCCTATATTGAAAATGACGCCGTAAAATGCTACATCAATTTGATTGAAAACAAGGCCTACGCCTGTGAGGGTCTGACTGCCCGTGAAATGCGGATGCCCGTCAGTCAGGAAATTGACGATATGCGCAGTATGCTGTTGGAGGCGGTGGCCACCACCGACGACGCTTTAATGGAAAAATATTTTGCCGGGGAAGAGTTTACCGAAGCGGAAATGTTAAACGGCCTTGCATGCGGCGTCAAAGCGGGTGACATCTACCCGGTTTTCTGCGGAATCCAGCAAACCGGCGCTGCCGTTCCCATGATGGTCGATACGCTCTTAAAAATCATGCCCTCCTGCGCGGATGCGTCCTTTACCCTTCAGGACGGCGATAGCCGACCGTTTGACGCCAACGGTGAAAACGCCCTGTTCATATTTAAAACCATTGCCGACCCGTTTGTGGGCAAATTGTCCTACTTCCGGGTTCTATCGGGCAAGATCACCGGTGACATGCGCCTGATTAACGCCCGTACCGGCAATGAAGAACGCCTTTCCAAAATCATGTGGTTAAAAGGCGGCAAACAAGAGGACGCCGATGTAATACCATCGGGTGATATCGGCTCGGTTTCCAAGCTCGGCAATGTTATTACCGGCGATACGCTTTCCGCCTCGGGCAGCCTTGCGGCGGCGGCAATTCCATTCCCCCTGCCGTGTATGTCGTCCGCGGTTTATCCGAAATCCAAGGGCGATGAAGAAAAAATTTCCTCCGCGCTTTCCCGCCTTGCGGAGGAGGATCCCACCATTTCCATCATGACCGATCCTGAGACGCATGAACTGATTTTATCAGCGCTGGGTGAGCAGCATATTGACATCATCGTTTCGCGCTTAAAATCCAAATTTGGCGCGGAAGTAGAATTAAAAGCTCCGAAGATCGCCTATCGTGAAACCATTAAAAAGCCGGTCAAGGTTCAAGGCCGCCACAAAAAGCAATCGGGCGGTCATGGGCAATTCGGCGATGTTTGGATTGAATTTGAACCGTTTGATACCGAAGAACTGGTCTTTGAAGAAAAGGTATTCGGTGGCGCGGTTCCCAAAAACTTCTTCCCTGCGGTGGAAAAAGGTCTGCGTGACGCCGCACAAAAAGGCGTTCTGGCAGGCTATCCGATGGTCGGCCTAAAGGCCACCTTGTTGGATGGCTCGTACCACCCTGTCGATTCCTCGGAAATGGCCTTTAAAACCGCCGCCGGTATTGCGTATAAAGACGGAATTCCGCAGGCCGCGCCGGTCTTGTTGGAACCCATCGGAGAGTTAAAGGTACTGGTGCCGGACGAAATGCTGGGTGATGTAATCGGCGATATCAACAAGCGGCGCGGACGCATCATCGGAATGAATCCCGCCGAAAACAAAATGCAGGAGGTTGTCGGCGAAGTTCCCCTTGCCGAAATGGCCGATTTTGCCACCTCTATGCGTGCCATTACACAGGGGACGGCCACCTTTACCCTGACCCCCGTACGATATGAGGAAGTACCGGCCGCCATTGCGCAAAAAATAATAGAAGAGGCAAAATAAACCGGCGTTCCGGTTATTGACAAAAAGCAATAAAAATGATACACTAAGCATACCGAAAATGTTTGTCAACCGTAAAGGAGTTCCGGTTTATGTCTCGAAAATTATTATACACGCTTTGTGCCATCATGTTGAGCATCGCACTGCTTTGCCCGCTTTTCGTGGCCGCTGATTCACAGGATGGCCATATCACTGTTGATACCGTCACCGCCGCGGAAGGGGATTCGGTCATTGTACCGATTCGCATTGAAAACAACCCCGG
>CAJOQU010000013.1 GCA_905236975.1 uncultured Clostridia bacterium | reverse complement strand
TGGGTTTTTCTGCCGACATGTGCGGCAGAAAAACTCCTTGTAAGCGAAAACCGCTTGATAAAGCGGTTTTCAAGGACACGAGGGTGGTATTGGCGGGAGTAGAGTGCAGTCCGAAAACCCGGTGGGTTTTCGGCGAACGGCATTTCCGCCAAGAGAGTGTCGACTTTTTCGACACTCTCATGATAGCTTTATCAAGCTATCATACAAATTATAGACGCGTTTTCTCGCCGTATCAAAGATACGGCAAGCATGGTATGATCGTGACTACATAAAAATAGAATAGCTATGAGCGAATATATAAGGGGTTGATGGCATGGCAGACAGCCGTGCAATCGGTGTTTTTGATTCGGGGCTTGGGGGTCTTACCGTCATGCGGGAGATCGCTCATCGCCTTCCGAAGGAAGATATCGTCTATTTTGGCGATACCGGGCGCGTGCCTTATGGCAATCGCGGCAAAGAAATCATCCGCAAGTATGCTGTGGATGATGAAAAATTTTTGTTGCAGCATAACGTCAAGCTGATCGTCGCCGCCTGCGGAACGGTGTCATCGGTCGCGGCGGATACAGGCTATGCTTTGCCGGTTCCGTTTTTCGAAATGATCACCCACGCCGCGCGTGAAGCGGTGCGGGTTACCCGCAATCATAAAATCGGGGTGATCGGCACGGCGGCAACCGTAGGCAGCGGCAGCCACAAACAGGCTATCGCGGCGCTGGATCCCACCGCACAGGTGACGGCCTGCGCCTGCCCGATGTTTGTTCCCATTGTGGAGGAAGGCTGGGTCGATGCCGGTGATGAATTGGTAAACGCGGTTGTGGCGCGGTATGTTGACCCCATTATTCGTGCGGGGTGTGACACCTTGATTTTAGGGTGTACCCATTATCCGTTGCTGCGACATGCCATTCGAGCGGTCGTAGGCGAAATAACGTTAATCGATCCGGGCGTGGCGGTCGCGGCCGCAATTCAAGATTATCTTTCGGCCACGGGGCTTTTCAATGCCGACGGGGGCGGTCAACAGCGCTTTTTTGTGACTGATAAAACCCAGTCTTTTCAAAAGACCGCCTCGATTTTGCTTGGTAAGCCCATGGATGAAACGTGCGTAGAGCTTGTGGAGTTAGAGGGTCTATGATTCAGGACGTAAGGATTGAGATTAGGGGAACACAGACGGCGGATGGTGAAAAAAATGAGGTTTCTTTCACCACGCGCGGGCGCTTTGGCATGAAGGACGGGGAATTCTTTCTTTCGTACGATGAAAGCGAGGCCACCGGTCTTGAAAACGCCAGGACCACGCTGTTCCTCCGATCGGACAGTTCGGTGGTGATGCAGCGTACCGGGCTATTTCAAAGTCGTCTGGTGATCGAAAAAGGCAAACGCCACGTTTCCCCCTACAGCACGCCTTACGGTGAAATGCAGATCGGCGTTTTGGGGGAATCGGTCGAGCATCGGTTCACCGAAGAAGGCGGAACCCTTTTTATGTGCTACACGCTGGATTCCGATTCTCGTCCGCTCAGCCGCAATACGGTTAAAATTTCTGTCAGGAGAGGTTCATAAAAATGTCGTTGTTGGTTTCAAAAGCAAAGGAACAGGTAAGCGAGACGGTGCTGAGCGCCGTTCAAAATAGTATGCGCGAAGGCGCTCTTGATCAAGCCGAGCCGCCCGCCTTTACGGTGTCGGCTCCGACCGACCGCGAGCATGGCGATTATGCTGTCAACGCGGCCATGGTGTGGGCGAAGACCTTTCGCAAAGCGCCGCGCCAGATCGCTGAAATTTTACTGGCTCACATGGATTTTACAGGCACTTATATTGAAAAGTGCGAGATCGCGGGCCCCGGTTTTATGAATTTCTTTTTGTCAGACGATTATTACGCCGATATTTTGCTGGACGCCGCCCAAAAAGGCCGGGATTACGGTAAAAGCAATTTCGGCGAGGGCAAGCGCGTGCTGGTGGAGTTTGTATCGGCCAATCCCACCGGCCCCATGCATATCGGCAACGCACGCGGCGGCGCATTGGGCGACTGCCTGTCCGCCGTACTGGAAACGGCGGGTTACCGGGTAGAGCGCGAATTTTATATCAACGACGCGGGCAACCAAATCAACAAATTCGGTCTTTCGCTGGATTTACGTTACTTACAGCTTTACCAAGACGGCATTGAAATGCCGGAGGACTCTTACCACGGGGAAGACATCATCGATCACGCCAAGGCCTTTGCCGCCCTGCACGGCGACAGCTTTGTACAAAAGCCGGAAGCGGAGCGCCGTGCGGCGCTGGTGGAATTCGCCCTGCCGAAAAACATTGACTGCCTGCAGGAAGATCTTGCCAAATACCGCATTCAATACGATACCTGGTTTAAGGAAAGCAGTCTGCACCAAAGCGGTGAGACCACCCGTATTATTGAGCTGCTCAAACAAAGCGGCTATACTTATGAGCAGGAGGGCGCGCTTTGGTTCAAAGCGACCGATTTCGGGTGTGATAAGGATTTTGTGCTGGTGCGTGCCAACGGCGTTCCGACCTATGTGGTGCCTGATATTGCCTATCACTATAACAAATTGGTCGTTCGTGGGTTTGACAAGGCCGTCAATATTTTCGGCGCTGACCACCATGGTTATGTGCCGCGCTTAAAGGCCGCTTTGACGGCGCTGGGGGTCGATGCCGACCGCCTTGACGTGGTGCTGATGCAAATGGTGCGCTTAGTACGCGATGGCGAGGTCATCAAGGCCTCCAAACGATCGGGCAAAGCCATCACCTTGGTCACCCTGCTTGACGAGGTTCCCATTGATGCGGCACGGTTCTTCTTTAACCTGCGCGAGCCCAACAGTCATTTTGATTTTGACCTTGACCTTGCGGTCAACGAGTCCAACAGCAACCCGGTGTATTATGTGCAGTACGCCCACGCCCGCATTTGCAGCATCTTCCGCAATTTGGCGGCCGAGGGCATTACCGAACGCCCCTGCACCGCGGAAGAGCTGAAGCTTTTGAATACCCCCGAAGAGCGCGAACTGATCCTGCACATCGCCGCCTTGACGGATGAGATCATCGCCTCGGCCAAGGCATATGATCCGGCACGCATGACCCATTACGTCATGGAGCTTGCTACCAAATTTCATAAATTTTACTCTGTCTGCCGTGTAAAGGGGATCGAGGAACCGCTGATGCAGGCGCGCTTGACCCTTTGCCGCAGTACCGCCACGGTCATTGAAAACGTGCTGGCCATCATGAAGGTCACCGCGCCCGAAAAAATGTAACGGGGGAATAGGCGTATGAAACAAATTGAAAAGAATCTCACCATGATTATGGATCTGTATGAAATGACCATGGCAAACGGTATCTTCACCAGTGATATGCGGGATACCATCACCTATTTTGATATGTTTTTCCGCCGCATCCCGGACGATGGCGGCTACGCCGTGATGGCGGGGATCGAACAGCTGATCGAGTATATGAACGGCCTTACCTTCAGCGCGGATGATATTGCTTATTTAAAGGGCTTACATTTGTTTTCGGACGAGTTTTTGGATTATTTGCGTGATTTTCAATTTAGATGTGATGTCTGGGCGGTACCCGAGGGTACGGTCATTTTCCCGCGGGAGCCGATCGTCACGGTGCGCGGCCCCGCCATGCAGGCGTTGATGCTGGAAACCATGCTGCTGCTCACCATCAACCATCAGTCGTTGATTGCCACCAAGGCCAACCGCATAACCCGTGCGGCCGCCGGCCGACCGGTTATGGAGTTCGGCGCACGCCGGGCGCATGGTTACGGCGCCGCTTATTACGGTGCGCGTGCCGCTATTATCGGGGGATGTACCGGCACCTCCTGTGTGCTGACCGCCAAAGATTTCGGCGTGCCGGCCTCGGGTACCATGGCACACAGCTGGGTGCAGATGTTTGAGGACGAATATACCGCCTTTAAAACCTACGCTGAAAAATACCCCTCCAGCTGTATGCTGTTGGTCGATACCTATAACGTGCTGAAATCTGGTATTCCCAACGCGATTAAGGTGTTTGACGAGGTTTTAAAGCCGCTGGGCAAACGGCCGCTTGGCATTCGCATCGACAGCGGGGATATTACCTACATCACCAAGCGCGCCCGCAAAATGCTGGATGACGCCGGCTACCCGGATTGTAAGATCTGTGTTTCCAATTCGCTGGATGAATACCTGATCCGGGACATGATCTTTCAAGGCGCCAAGGTGGACAGCTACGGCGTGGGCGAACGCCTGATCACCGCCTCAAGCGAGTCCGTTTTCGGCGGGGTCTATAAGCTGGCGGCGGTCGAGCGTAACGGGCAGATGGTTCCCAAAATCAAGATCAGTGAAAACGCCGCTAAAATCACCCTGCCCGGTGTGAAGATCCCCTGGCGGCTTTATGACCGTGCCACCGGCAAAGCCATTGCCGATGTGATTACTCTGGCGCATGAGAAGATCGATTCTGACGAGCCGTATGAGATTTTTGACCCCGAATACACCTGGAAACGCAAGATTGTGACCGATTTTGTGGCCAAAAAATTGCAGGTGCCGATTTTCCGCGGCGGCAAACAGGTTTATACCTCGCCCTCGGTCAAGGAAATTTCCGCTTATCGCGCCGAACAGGTGGATTCCCTGTGGGATGAGGTCACCCGTTTTGAAAACCCGCATACCTATTATGTGGATCTTTCGGAGGATCTGTGGAATCTTCGAAACGATCTTTTAAACAAATTACGCTAAAGGATAAGGACTGAAAAATCATGTTAAAAAAGCTGTTTTGCATCGCCCTTTCCGCCGCTTTTTTACTGGCGCTCTGTGCTTGTGAAAAAGAGGAGAAGGAACCCGCGGCGCCATCGGTTGATCTGGAATACTACGCGGGGTTGGGTTCAATTCCCGAATGCCCCTACACACTCGGTACCGATGTGGCTGCCGTGAAAGCGGAGTTAGAGGCCGCCGCTTCCCAAGACGGTGAGGAAAACGATGTTGTGATTTACGATGTCACCGAGGGCGAACGTACCGTGCGAATCGATAACGGCCAATTTCTTTACTATTATGAAAAATCGAACGAAAGCGCGGGCATTTCCTACATTGT
>CAJOQU010000012.1 GCA_905236975.1 uncultured Clostridia bacterium | reverse complement strand
TCGGTTTTTTGGCGCTCTGCCTGGTTTATGGCGTACTGACACATTTTTTGCCCGCAAAAGCGGCGGCGAAAATCATCGCCTTGGTGCTGGGTCTTGCGGTGCTTTACGCCTTTGGCACCGTCTGGTTTGTCTGGCGCTACACCGCGGGGGGCGGCATTGGCTTTGGGGCGGCGTTGCTTAAATGTGTTGTCCCGTTTATTTTGCCGGATCTTGCCAAGCTGGCTTTAGCCTTTTTGATTGCGCAAAGAACACAACGGCTTTTGGCAAAATACGGTTACGAATAGCGTAAAAAAGCAAAAACCCGCAAACACGAATGTTTACGGGTTTTCTGTGGCTCCCATGGGCAAATTCGAAGCAGCGACAAAATGATAAAAAAGCGGCTTACTTGTTACTTTCCAAAAATCCCAAAAAACACTTAACGCAAAGAAATAGTGAAGAGGTAATAGGTAATCAGAGGCTGCCTCACTTTTTCTTAGTGAGACAGCCCCTTTTTTTGACAGATTTTTTAACTGATTTTCAAGCGCAGGCGCAGCTTGTCGCTGATCATGGCAATAAATTCGCTGTTGGTGGGTTTGCCGCGATCGTTTTGAATGGTATAGCCAAAATAGGAATTCAACACGTCGATATCGCCCCGATCCCATGCCACTTCAATGGCATGACGGATCGCACGCTCCACCCGTGACGATGTGGTGCCGTAGTTTTTCGCCACAGTGGGGTAAAGCAGCTTGGTGACCGAATTGATGATCTCGCTGTTTTTGACCGAAAGAATGATCGCATCCCGCAGGTAATGATACCCCTTGATATGGGCCGGCACGCCGATCTGATGAATAATCTCGGTTACCATGAGCTCTAACTCCGGGTCGGTGACCACGTTGTCTTTTACCACCACGGGGGCGATCTCGTTTTTCCAACCCGACAGCTGTATGATCCGCTCGGCCATCATATTGATATCAAACGGCTTTAAAAAATAGTAGCTGGCACCCGCGTTCAGCGTTTCCTTTTCCAACCGCTGGTTATCAAAGCTTGACATAACCATCACCATGGGACGATCTTTGACATCCAGATTTTGGATTTCTGCCAGCACCCCCAAAATGTCTAAATTCGGCATAAAAACGTCCGCCAAAATGACGTCCGGTATTTGTGTTTTTACTTCTGCAAGCAAAGCTTGCCCGTCTTTTGGACATAAGGTAACATCCATTCCGTAGCTTTTCAATGCTTTTTCACAACTTTGTCCCAATTCGGTTGAATCATCCGCAATGACAACTTTTAACTTTTTTCCCATTCCTTCATACCTCCAATTTTTCTTTCCTGCACATATTACCATAATTTAACATATATTTCAAGGCTTTTTACAAAAGAAATGTAATTATTATGTAATATTTGTAATTTCTGCAAAATTTTTGTTTTTTTGCAGAATCCAAAAGACAAAACTCGCCACCGTTCGACTTTTTTGTAAAACGCGTCTTTTCGTGCTTTGGTTTTTCTGCCGCATTTCCGGGTTGCCTGTCAAAGCGGGAACATGCGGGCGCTATGTTGTCAGTTAGATGCCCTATCATAATAAATCGGTCGATAATTGTGCAATTTCACGAGAAATCTGTTGATAAAGGAACACATCATTTGTTTTTTGTATAATATACCCTATATTTTATCAAAATATAGGTACAGATACATCTTGAAAAAAGAAAAAAAATATAGTATGATGAAGTACAAATAAAATAACGGAGATGGATCCATGAATAACGTTACCCCTGATGAACTGTCCGCCATGATCGAGCGAAAGCTGTCGCATAATTTCGGCGTTTCACCCGAGCAAGCGTCCGATGAACTTTTTTACAAAGCCTGTGTGCTGGTTCTGCTTGAAATCATGAACCACCGCCGCGCCGCCTTTAAAAAAGAGTCGGATGATCGCGAGGCCAAAAAGATCTATTATTTAAGTATGGAATTTTTAATGGGGCGTTCCTTAAAAAACAACCTGTATAATTTGGAACTGACCGACGCCATGGCCAAAGCACTGGCCAAATTTCATGTGAAGCTTGACCGGCTGTATGACTTTGAACCGGACGCGGGGCTCGGCAACGGGGGGCTTGGTCGCCTTGCCGCCTGCTTTTTAGACGCGCTTTCCACCGGCAGTTACCCGGCGATGGGCTACTGCATTCGCTATGAGCTTGGGATTTTCCGCCAAAAACTGGTCGATGGCTGGCAAACCGAAATGCCTGATTTTTGGCTGCCCGGCGGCGGCGTCTGGCTGGAGCAACGCCCGGCTTCGGCGGTCGATGTTAATTTTGACGGAACCATTCGGGAATGGTGGGACGGCGGTTACCACCACATTGAACACATCGGTTACCATACCGTGCATGCTGTTCCCTACGACATGATGATCGCCGGAAAAGACGGCAAGACCGTCAACGTGCTGCGCTTGTGGAGCGCCGAATGTCAGGAGTTTGACATGTCGGCCTTTAATCAGGGCGATTATGTGCGCGCACTTGAGCAACGCGCCATGACCGAGACGATCTCGAAGGTCTTATACCCGGAGGACAATCACATTGAAGGTAAATCCCTGCGCCTGCGCCAACAGTATTTTTTGGTATCGGCCTCGGTACAGGATATTTTAAACCGCCATTTACGCAAGTACAACACGCTGGATAACCTGCCCGAAAAGGTGGCCATTCAGCTGAACGATACCCACCCCACCCTTGCCATTCCGGAGCTGATGCGCTTTTTGCTGGATGAATGCGGCTATTCGTGGGATAAGGCATGGGAGCTTGTTTGCGGCACGGTGGCTTACACCAATCACACCATCATGTCCGAAGCGCTGGAATGCTGGCCGGTGGAGCTGATCGAGGCGCGCATTCCCCGCATTTATCAAATCATAAAAGAGATCGACAATCGTTTTCGCGCCCAAATATGGGAAACCACGCACGACGCGCAGACGGTCGAGCGCACCGCCATTATTGAAAACGGCGTGATCCGCATGGCCAATCTTTGTGTGGCTGCCTGCCACACCGTGAACGGCGTTTCCAAGCTGCACAGCCAGATTTTGGTTGATGAATTGTTCCACGATTACGCTGCCATCCACCCCGAAAAGTTCACCGGCGTGACCAACGGTATTGCTCACCGGCGGTGGCTGTGCCAGGCCAACCCGGCTTTGACCGGCCTGTTGACCGACCTGATCGGCGACGGTTTTGTTCAAAACGCAAGCGAGCTGGAAAAGCTGATGGCCTACCACGATGACAACGCCGTGCTGCAGCAGCTGCAAGAAATCAAGACCGCCAATAAACGGCGGCTGGCGGCGCATGTTAAGTCCGCCTGCGGCGTAACTTTGAACCCCGATTCAATTTTTGATATGCAGATCAAACGTCTGCACGAATACAAACGCCAGCACCTGAACGTGCTGAACATCGTTTCCGAATACCTTTGGCTGAAAGACCACCCGAACGCCGATTTTACTCCCAAGACCTATCTGTTCGGAGCCAAGGCCGCGGCAGGTTATCTGTTTGCCAAAGAGATTATTCAAATGATCGTGCAGCTGTCCCATGTGCTGCAAAACGACCCCGCCGTGCGCGATAAACTGCAAATCGTGTTTTTAGAGGACTATCGCGTCACGCTGGCCGAGTTGATGGTTCCCAGCGCCGATATCAGTGAGCAGATTTCCTTGGCCTCTACCGAGGCCAGCGGCACCGGCAACATGAAATTGATGATGAACGGCGCCATCACATTGGGAACCGAAGACGGCGCAAATGTGGAAATTCACCAAGCGGTGGGGGATGAGAACATTCTGATTTTCGGCATGCAAACGCCCGAGGTGCTCTCCCTGCAAAAAAACGGCTATTCGCCGCTGATGTATTACAACAACAATGAAGAGCTGAAAAACGCGTTGGATTTTATCGGTCAAGGACTTGCCGGCAAAAGCTTTGACAATCTGTACAACACCTTGAAGACGCATGACCGCTATATGGCGCTGGCCGATTTTGCCGATTACCGCAAAGCCCACCTTCGCGCCGATGAATTGTACCGCGACCGGAAGGTATGGAATCAAATGTCGCTGGTCAACATCGCCAAATCGGGCATTTTCTCGGCCGACCGCTCCATTGCCGAATACGCTGAAAACATTTGGCATTTAAAGCCTGTGAAGTAAGATGGACTATTATCCTTATGATTCCAGAAATCCGTTATACCGCAGCCATTTAGGCGCTTTAGCCGAAGGGGATCCCCTTCGGCTAAAGGTGCTTTTGCACCGTGATGCGCGGGTACATAACGTGTTCCTGCGGCTGCGGCGCGACGACGAGCCCGATTTTCGCGAAATTCGCATGGAACCCGGCGACTGGTTAGACGGCTACCGCTTTTACGCTTGCGACGTCACCCTGACCGAGGGACTGTACTGGTACTGCTTTCGCTATACCAGCGATTACGGCGAATTTGCCGTCACCCGATCCGATCATTCGTTAGGCGTGGTATCGGGCGAGGGGGGAAATTGGCAGCTGACGGTCTATGAGCGCGGCTTTACCACCCCCGACTGGCTGGACGGCGGGATCATCTACCAAATTTTCCCCGATCGGTTTTATGCCTCGGGGCAGAAAAAAAAGAACCTCCCGCCCGACCGCTTTTGCTGTGAGGACTGGAACAAACAGCCCGCTTTTCGCCAATGGGAGGATCCCTGCCGCCTTGGCAACGATTACTATGGCGGCGATTTAAAAGGGATCGAACAAAAATTGCCCTATCTGCAAAGCCTGGGGGTTTCCTGCCTGTATTTGAACCCCATTTTTGAGGCGCATTCCAATCACCGCTACAACACGGCGGACTATAAAAAAATCGACCCCCATTTAGGGGACGAAGAAGACCTGCTTTCCTTAATCAAAGCGGCCGAAAAATACGGAATTTCCATTTTGCTGGACGGCGTTTTTTCCCACACCGGGGACGACAGCCGTTATTTCAACCGTTACGGTCGGTATGACGAAACGGGGGCGTATCAATCGACCGCTTCGCCTTATTACAGTTGGTATAAATTCCGCCGGTTCCCCGACGATTATGCCTGTTGGTGGGGCGTGCCCTCCCTTCCTGAAACGGAGGAGACCGATCTGTCCTTTTCCCATTTTATCACCGGGGAAGACGGCGTTCTGCGTTATTGGCTCAAAAAAGGCGTGCGCGGCTGGCGGCTGGATGTGGCAGACGAACTGCCCGACAGCTTTTTGGATCAAATTCGCGTTGCCGTGAAAGCCGAAGGGGACGACAACTTCCTGCTGGGCGAGGTATGGGAGGATGCGACCAATAAAATCAGCTACGGAGTGCGGCGTCGGTTTTTGCGCGGCAAACAACTGGACTCGGTCATGAACTACCCGCTGGCCGAGGCTATTATCGCTTATGTGAAGGGCGGCAACGCAAGAGACCTGGTGGATACCGTGCTGGAGCTTTTGGAAAACTATCCGCCGCAAACCGTTCGGCTGTTGATGAACCATATCGGCACGCATGATACGCCGCGCATTCTGACCCGCCTTGCCCGCGACGGCGAGCAAAGCGGCGATCGCGAATGGCAGTCCGCCCAACACCTTTCCCCCGACGAATTGCGCCTTGGCGTGCGGCGGCTGAAATTGGCGGCCGTGCTGCAATACACTCTGCCGGGCGTGCCCTCGCTTTACTATGGCGATGAAGCCGGGCTGACCGGCTACGGCGACCCCTTCTGCCGGGCGGGCTACCCCTGGGGGCGCGAAAACGCTGATTTGGTGGCGTTTTACCAAAAGTTGGGGCAATTCCGGCGCGAAAGCCCGGTGTTCGCCTCGGGCGAGTTTGTGCCGGTCTGCGCCGATCTTGGCAGTTTTGCATTTATACGCCAAAAAGGCGACCGTGCCGTGCTGGTTGCGGTCAATCGCTGGTGTGAACCGGCCTGTGTGCAGGTGCCTTCAACGTTTGACAACGCTGTTTCCGTTTTTGGCACCCAACCGAAAAACGGCGTCCTGCAACTTGACCGCGAAGATTTTGCCGTTTTAGTAAAAGAACCGTAAGATAAAACGCAAACCGCCGCTAAAAACCTAAAAACAAGTTTGTTGACAGCCAGAAACCCGTGCAGAACACAATGTCCGCACGGGTTTTCTTTTTACGCATTCCGTATTAGATCAAGGTCGCTTTTTTCGGGAGGCGCCGCGCCGACGCCTCCGCCGTTTCCAAAATATTTTTCATAGAACGTTACCGATTGCGAATCGCGTCGATCGGCTTTTTGGAGGCGATGCGCATGACCGGCACAAAGCTTGCCAGTAGCGCCACCAGCAGACTGACCGCCAACAACAGCAGAACCTGCCGAATGCCGAAGTGCAGAATGGTAACTAAAAATCCCACGTTGTACCGTATAATGCTGTTGATAGCCACCGTGACCGCCGCGACCCCGATGCCCGACAGCACAAAGTTGATCATGGCGATCACAAAGCTTTCGGAAAAGAAGATGCGGAAAACATCGTTGCTGCGGGAACCAATCGCCCGCAAAATGCCGATTTCCTGTTTTTTGTAGGAAATACTGGTGGCAATAAAGTTGGCCAGCATCAATCCCGCGAAGGCCGCGAAAAACAGACCGATGTAAAAGAAGATCTTGGAAAACTCTTTTAATTCCTCATTCACGGTATCCAAATCATAAGTGACCGCGTTTTGCAGGGGATATTTCTGATCGTTCGTTTCATCGTAACAGAAGGCTACGGCCTTTTGCACCTTGTCGCGGGTCCCGGGCATTTTGCCGATGGCCAGTTGATAGATATATTCATTGCCCTCGGCAAAGCGGTTATACAGGCTGTCGGCGCAAACCAGGGTAGAAGTGAAGTTGTAGCCGGTGCCGGACTTTTTCTCTGTTTCAGGCTTAACCGTCACGCCGTTAAAGTCCTCAAAAGCCTCCGCCCGGTCGGTCACAATTACCCCCACCACGGTGTAGCCGTCTTCTTCAAGCCAGTCTTTTGTATTGGCAAATTCCCTGCCGTTCAAGGTGAAGTTGTTGTTTTTTTGCAACAGCTTTTTATAATCGGTCTGAATGGAGCCGTCTTCATCGTAGAAGTAAATCGCATCCGATGAAATCAAGACCTCTTTTTCACCAAGCGTGGTCTTTTCCCCGTTGATCCAAACGATCTCTTCGTTTTTCACGTCATCCAAACGTGCCAAATAGTAAGGGTCGATCCCGGCGTTATCGCTGTAAAAGGTCATATATCCCTCGGTAATGGCGGCCTTGGGCGTGCGGTTTTTGACCAGATTCTCCACATAGCCGTCGCCCACCATGACCATGCCGGTGTAGCTTTCCCTGAGCGCGGAATTGAATTCTTGATAAAGGAAATAATACATCAGGCTTTGAGCCGTTGTTTGGTGTTCCTTGACGTCGGCAAGCACGCTGTAGCGCTCCATATCAAAGCCGGTGTCCACAACGGCGGTAATGGTATAAGCTTTGTCGTCCATTTTGACGGTCTTTCCCACCAGATCATTCGCGTTGATCACGCTTTGTAGATCCGGCTCGGTACTGCCGTCCTTTAGGGTTTTGTAAGATTTTCCGTCAAAGTACCCACCCTTGCGGAAGACCTCTAACACATATTCACTGACGGCGATTTCATCCTTCGAGCCATCCGGCAGACGCCCCGCCAACAGCCGAAAGTCCATTTCGTTGAGCACGGTTTGATTGATTGTGACAAATCCACCGCCAAAATAGGTGTTGTAAAGAGGAAAATCGCCGGGGTTGACCTCGGAAAGATCGCCGACAGAATCACTAAAATCCAGACCGATGTCATCGGGCGAATAGGTGCCGTGCATGGTCACGCCGGTGCCCTTGCTCAATTCGGCAATTTCTTTTTCAGAAAGCGAATAATCCCATTCGTTCCAAAAATTCTGCCCGCTGCCATGGATATACTTAGCCTTCGAGGCCGAAAGATAATTCACACCGGTGTCCATCAACGAATCGGTGCAGGTGCGCACATGGTTGTAGGAACCGAAGGTGTCCGACAAGCCAAAAAGCCCAAACGCCACACAGGAAAGCAAAATGGTCACGACCAGGCGAATCTTTTTGTATTTCAGACCGCTGACGCCGATTTTAAAGGCGCTTTTGATCGGCAGCTTGGATTTGATGAGTTGAAAGCCCGAGCCGTCGCTGACCTTGATTTTGGAAGCGTCGGTCGGCACAAACCGCTTGCCCACAGCTTTTTTGCCGGCTATGCTGACCGTCAAATCGCCGTTTTGCAGGCTGTCGATATACGCATTGATCGCCGCACGATCCTCCTCGGTAATGTGGTAGCCCGCCGGCACCGTGACGGTATTGCCCGCAAAGGAAAGCGCGTCGTCATTTTCCGCGGCCGCCTGCGGCACGGTATTTTGGTCAAGCTCTACATCACCGATGACCACGCCGTCCGACAGTTCAATGATACGGTCGGCGTATTGCTCGGCAAATTCGCGGTCATGTGAAACCACGATCACCAGCTTATTGGCCGAAAGCTTTTTTAAGGTGTCCAGCACCTGTTTGCCGGTGGCCGAATCCAACGCGCCGGTGGGTTCGTCGGCCATAATGATCTCGGGGTTTTTGACCAATGCCCGCGCAATGGCCACACGCTGTTTTTGCCCGCCCGACAGCTCGTTCGGTTTGCGGGCGCCGAAGCCCTCTAAATCGACTTCCTTTAAAATGCGGTTGACCTCTTCATCGCCGGCCTTGCGGTTTTGCAGTTCAATGGCCAACGCGATGTTCGCGCCCACCGTGAAGTCGTCCAGCACGTTGTATTCTTGAAAAATAAAGCCTACATAGGTGTTGCGGTAGCTGTCAAAATGCTGTTGCTTAAAGTTTTTGGACGATACGCCCTTGATGATGATCTCGCCGCCCTCATAAGTATCCAGCCCGCCTAACACGTTCAGCAGAGTGGATTTACCGCTGCCGGATTTTCCCAACAGGAATACCATGCCCTTTTCGGGAAATTTGAGAGAAATTTTGTTCAGCGCCGTCACCGGCACGCCCTTGGCGGGCACATAAATTTTGACTAATTCTTTGGTTTCTAACATAAATGTCCTCCTTGATCAAATTACAGATAACAGATTTCAAATGGCAGACAGCGCTGTTTGAAGGTCCTTTTTCAAGGTTTCCCACGCGTCTTCATGCTCTACATAATACAACGGGCAAAGCTTACCGGTGATATCGTAATGACGGATCACATCCTCCACCGAAAGATCAAGCTGTTTCAGTAAAAAGGCTGTAAGCTTGACCACCGCGTCATAGGTTGTTTCGCTGAATTTGCCGCTTTCATCCGGGTGGCAGACCTCAATCGAAACGGTGTCGCTGTTGCGCCGGTTGCTGGCGGCCGAGCGTTCCCACAGCGGCAGGCATTGAATCACCTCGCCTTCAAGACCCACCACAAAATGAGAGCTGACCGTGGTGGATTCCTTGTCAAAATAATCGCGATTGTTCTGCGCGGTCGAACCGGGGTTGCCGACATAATGAATGACCACATTGTTGATCTGATCCAGCTCGGTGCCGGTCCGTGCCGTATTGTGTATATGAATCAGCTGTACGTCCACCCAGTCGGGCATCTCCACATTATGAAGCGCCTCCTTTTTTTGCATTCCTGAGGCTCCGGTGAAGAATCGGCTCTGCCAAATATGCGACCGGCGTTTGGCAAAGCCAAAGGCAACGGCGCCGGCCAACAGCAGGCACAATATCACCTTGACCCATGTTTTCAGTCTTCGCTTTTTTCTCACGGCAGGGCTTTCCTTTCGTAGCGGTCAAAGGTCAGCACCACTTTGAACAGATCGCCGTCCACCTCCATATCAAGGCGGCCGTTTTGCAGCTCGACCAGATTTTGGGCGATGGAAAGCCCCAGTCCGCTGCCTTCGGTATTGCGGGAACGGTCGCCCCGCACAAAGCGTTCCATCAGCTCCTCGCCGGAAATATTCAGCTCGTACTTGGAAATGTTGCGGAAGGTCATGATCACCTTGCCGTTTTGCTCCTTGACCTCCAAATACGCCCGCGTGCCGGGTTGAGAATATTTACAGATATTGCTCATCAGATTATCGAACACACGCCACAGGCGGCGGCCGTCGGCAATAATGTAGACCGGGTGGTCGGGCAGGGTCAGAACGG
>CAJOQU010000011.1 GCA_905236975.1 uncultured Clostridia bacterium | reverse complement strand
TTTTTCCATAAAGCATCCCCCTTTGTTCAACACTAAAGTGCCGACACAAGAATAATGTTTTACCCTGTGCGATACCCCGCGCTTCGTTATCATATGCCCTGAACAAAGGGTTTTTCGTCGTTTTCTGAGCAAGCCCGAAACGACGGCATACAATCTGAAAGCGCTCTCTTTCTACACAAGATGCTTTAGACAAATTCATGTCAATTTTTATTTTGAAATCTACAAGAATAAAATATACATCGAAAAGCGGGAAATGTCAAGTATTATTTGCGTTTATTCAACATTTTTCAAACAAAAAATCCGTTTGATTTTTGAAAAACTCGTTATTTCTTACTTTTTCTTAATTTTTCTTAAAAATTCTCACTTTTTTAAAAACCGGTTTTTGCTGACAATCAGGCCGCTGCCCGGTCGCCGATCAATAAGAACGATGCGCGTTGCCGGCGAAAAGTAAACAGAAAAACCGATCCGGCAAAGAAGCGGACCGGTTTTCATATGTGCAGTTTCATCGTGAAATTTTACCCTAATTTTTTGCTAATGCGAAGCAACCGCACAATGATCGGGCTTAAAATCATGTTGAAGGCCAGTTCAAACAAGAAATTTGCGCCGACCAACCCAAGCAGCATATATTTCCAAACAGGAACGCCGCCTGCCCATTCCGAAAGAAGGGGCAGGAAAAATGCCACGCATCCAAGCAGAAATACGCCGGTATTGACTACCGGGCAAACGATCGCGGCGGCAAATACCGCCAAATAAACGTTGTATTTCGACAACCAACGGTAAACCAGTCCCGCGGCCAGCCCGCACAGCGTGCCCTTCAGCAGAACGGTCAGGATCGTGCCGGGTACCGATACCGCTAAAAACATGGCGGCATCGGTGAATAAAACCACGATCCCGAAGACAAAGCCCAGCCACGCGCCGATCCAGGGACCGCACATGGCGGCGCCCACCACAATGGGAACCAAAACCAGCGAAATCGAGAAAGATCCGAAATGTATAAATGAGCCGAGAAATTGCAAGACGATCACGATGGCGGTAAACATGGCGCCAAGCGCAAGGGTCAGGCTTTTAGACTGTTTGGATGGATTTTCAAATGAATTTGACATAAAAATGACCTCCGATACTGTCCCTTCACAGGGTACAGTTCCTAATATTTGCAATCCGCGTTTGCGTTTTACAAAGCGGGTGTTGCTGTAATATGTCAACGACTATTATAATACGGCGGGTAACGCGAATCAAGTATTATTTTTTTCGTAGATCAAGCGCAGGCCGTCTAACAGCAGGTTTTCGTGATACAAAATGCTGTGCCTGCAAAGGGAAATGACGTCTTTGGATAGACCGCCCGTGGCCACCACGGTGGCTTTTTCGCCCAGCTCTTCCTCGGCTCGGTCAATCAAGCCGTCCAACATGGCGGCGGTACCGTAAAGCAGCCCTGCCTGCATACTGGCGACGGTGTTGGTTCCAATGACCGAGGCCGGCGCCTCCAGCGGGACGGCAGGCAGCATCGACGTGTTTTCGCACAGCGCTTTTAAGGTCAAGCGAATGCCCGCGGCAATGGTGCCCCCCAAAAAGGTGCCGCTGCGATTCAGCACGCTCAGCGTGGTGGCGGTGCCCATATCAATGATGATGCAGGGCATCTCGTAGGCATCCAGCGCGCCGACAGCGCCGGCAACAAGGTCGGCTCCCAACTGCGCGGGATTGTCGATCTTAATGTTCAGCCCGGTCTTCACACCGGGGCCCAGCATCATGGGAACAATGTGGAACAGCTTAGAGACCGCACCGCTTAACGCCGTGCCTACAGCGGGAACAACAGAGGAGATGATACAGTCTTCGATCTCATCCGGGTCGATGTGATAAAGACTTAAAATATCCCGCACCTCCACAGCGTATTGGTCGGCCGTTTTGGAAACCGATGTCGCCAACCTTGCGGTAAAGGTAAGAATATTGCCGTCATACGCGCCAAGCGTAATGTTGGAATTGCCGATATCAACCGTAAGAAGCATGATAATCTCCATTCTGCCGCTAAAGCGTTGGCACAAAGAGGTTATCCATCTTCAACAGCGGCAAATGAAGATAAACCCGGCGTATTGCGCGGCCTGCATTGCTTTGATGTGGCGGACAAAACGCCGTCCCCGGCTTGTGATCGGCATGACGGGCGTCAAACTTTGTCAGCCTATCCTTATTATAGCGGTAAGCCTGCCTAAAATCAACAAAAATGTTGACAAAAGGAAAAAAGACTGTTATAATACAGGGTGCTGATTGAGATAATTAGCTCCTTGCTCCGCATTTTGCGGGGCCAATAGTCCAAAGGGAGGTGAAAGTAAATGGCAAACAAGTATGAGGCGGCCATTGTTCTTTCCGTAGCAGAGAGTGAGGAAGCCACTGCGGCTTTAAAGGAAAAGTTCAATGACCTGATCGCAAAAAACGGCACCATCGTGAATGTTGACGATTGGGGCAAGCGGCGTTTGGCTTATCTTATCAACGATGAGGCATATGGCTATTATGTGTTCTTCACGTTTGAGAGCGAACCGTCATTCCCGGCTGAGTTTGAGCGTATCGCCAAGATCACCGACGGTGTTCTGCGCGTTATGGTCATCAAAAAGTAAGGAGGCAGAACAATGTTCAATTTGGTAGTTTTGACAGGTCGTTTAACGGCCGATCCTGAGCTTAAAACCACACAGAGCGGGATTTCTGTTACCTCATTTTCGATCGCTGTAAACCGCCGCTTTACCCGTGCGGGTGAAGAACAGCAGACCGATTTTATCAACATCGTGGCATGGCGCCAGTCGGCGGAATTTGTAGCAAAATATTTCAAAAAAGGCAGTATGATCGGCATTGAGGGCTCTATTCAGACCCGCAAATATACCGACAAAAACGGAAACAACCGTACTGCGTTTGAAGTGGTGGCAAATAACGTTCAATTTGTGGAATCCAAACGGGATTCCGCCGGGCAGGATAATAATACCGCTCCGGCCGCCTCTTTCAGTAATGCGGGAGCGGATGATTTTTCTGATCTCGGCAATGTTTCAGACGACGATCTGCCGTTTTAATGATTAGGAGAGTGTAAGCATGGAAAACGATAAAGTACGCAGAAAAGGCCGCAAAAAAGTTTGTCATTTTTGCGTTGACTGCGTGGAAGAGATCGATTATAAGGATGTTGCGCGTCTGCGCAAGTTTGTTTCGGAGCGCGCAAAGATTTTGCCGCGCCGCATGACCGGCACCTGCGCCGCCCACCAGCGTGAGCTGACCACCGCGATCAAGCGTGCGCGTCAGATGGCGTTGTTGCCTTATATCAACGACTAAAACAAAGCAGAAGCCTTTTTGTA
>CAJOQU010000010.1 GCA_905236975.1 uncultured Clostridia bacterium | reverse complement strand
ATTTTGCAATCGCCTAAAATGATCCGAATAAAGGAGAAATCAGAATGACCGAAGGAACGATTACCAAGGTCGCCGGCCCTCTTGTGATTGCCGAGGGCATGCGGGACGCCAATATGTTCGACGTGGTGCGCGTCAGCGATCAGCACCTGATCGGGGAAATCATTGAAATGCACGGCGACAAAGCCTCTGTTCAGGTTTACGAGGAAACCGCGGGTCTCGGCCCCGGCGAACGGGTGGTCTCGACCGGGCGGCCGTTAAGCGTGGAATTGGGGCCGGGATTGATCGGTTCCATTTTCGACGGCATTCAGCGCCCGCTTGCCGAGATCATGAAGGTCAGCGGCACCAATTTGCAGCGCGGTGTGGAGGTCCCTTCCCTCCCGCGGGATACCAAATGGCACTTTACCCCCACCAAAAAGGCGGGGGATACGGTCACCGGCGGCGACGAGATCGGCTTTGTACAGGAGACCGCGATTGTGCGGCATAAAATTATGCTTCCGCCCGGCCTTTCGGGCACCTTGACCGCCGTTAAAGAGGGCGATTTCACGGTAGAGGAACCGGTCTACACGCTGGATACCGGCAAAGGCGAGCAATCATTTACCATGGTGCAGTCCTGGCCGGTTCGTGTGGGCAGACCCTACCGGCAAAAATTATCGCCCGATATTCCGCTGGTCACCGGCCAGCGCGTGATCGACACGCTGTTCCCCATTGCCAAGGGGGGCGTGGCGGCCGTTCCGGGCCCCTTTGGTTCGGGTAAAACGGTGGTACAGCATCAGCTTGCCAAATGGGCGGCGGCCGATATTATCGTTTACATCGGCTGCGGGGAACGCGGCAACGAAATGACCGACGTGCTGAACGAATTTCCGGAACTGAAAGACCCGCGTACCGGCAACTCGTTGATGGAAAGAACCGTGCTGATCGCCAACACCTCCGACATGCCGGTGGCGGCGCGTGAGGCATCCATTTATACCGGCATCACCATTGCCGAATACTTCCGCGATATGGGCTACACCGTGGCTTTGATGGCCGATTCCACCTCCCGCTGGGCCGAGGCTCTGCGTGAGATGTCCGGCCGTTTGGAGGAAATGCCCGGCGAAGAAGGATACCCGGCGTATCTTGGCTCGCGTTTGGCACAGTTTTACGAGCGTGCCGGCCGCGTGATCGTAAACGGCAGCGGTGAGATCGAGGGTGCGCTTTCGGTCATCGGGGCGGTTTCGCCTCCCGGCGGCGATATTTCCGAACCGGTTTCACAGGCGACTTTGCGCATCGTCAAGGTTTTCTGGGGGCTGGATTCATCGCTGGCTTATAAACGGCATTTTCCGGCCATCAACTGGCTGACCAGTTATTCGCTGTACGCCGATTCCCTGTCGGATTGGTTCAACCAAAACGTCCATGAGGAATGGATCTCCCTGCGCGCCCGGCTGATGGCGCTCTTGCAGGAAGAAGCCGAGCTGGAAGAGATCGTCAAGCTGGTGGGAATGGACGCCCTTTCGGCGCCCGACCGCTTAAAGTTAGAGGCGGCGCGCTCCATCCGCGAAGATTATCTGCATCAAAACGCTTTTGATGAGATCGATACCTATACGTCGCTTGATAAACAGTATTTGCTCATGAAACTCATCGTGGCCTTTTACGATCAGTCGTTGGAGGCGCTGGAGAACGGCGCTTCGATCGAAAAAATCGTGGCGATGCCATCGCGTGAGCGCATCGGGCGGTTCAAATACACCCCCGAAGCCAACTGCCGCGCCGAATATGAATCCATTTTAGCCGAGCTTGCCGCCAATTTGAACGAGGCCGTTCAGGCGGAAGACGAATAAGGAGGGGAAGAGGCATGCCGAAGGAATATAAAACCATACGCGAAGTCGCGGGTCCGTTGATGATGGTCAGCGATGTGGAAAATGTCAGCTATGACGAACTGGGCGAGATCGAACTGCCAAACGGTGAGACCCGCCGCTGCAAGGTGTTGGAGATCAACGGTACCAACGCGCTGGTACAGCTTTTTGAAAACGCCGCGGGCATCAATCTTGCCGAATCCAAGGTGCGCTTTTTGGGTCGCGGCATGGAACTGCCGGTTTCACCGGATATGCTCTCCCGTGTGTTTGACGGTCTTGGCCGCCCCATTGACGGCGGACCGGAATTGATTCCCGAAAAACGCATGGATGTCAACGGCCGCCCCATGAACCCTGCTGCGCGCAATTACCCGCAGGAATTCATTCAAACCGGCATTTCAGCCATTGACGGCTTAAATACATTGGTTCGCGGACAAAAGCTGCCCATCTTTTCGGCATCGGGTCTGCCGCACGCCAATCTGGCCGCGCAGATCGCAAGGCAGGCAGCGGTACTGGGTGACAACGAACAGTTCGCCGTGGTGTTTGCCGCTATGGGCATTACCTTTGAAGAATCCAACTATTTCATTGATTCCTTCCGCGAGACCGGTGCGCTTGACCGTACCGTCATGTTCGTCAATTTGGCCAACGACCCGGCCATTGAACGCATTGCCACCCCAAAAATGGCGCTGACCGCCGCGGAGTATCTTGCTTTTGACTTAGGCATGCAGGTGTTGGTCATCATGACCGACATCACCAACTATGCCGACGCCTTGCGTGAGGTTTCGGCCGCACGGAAGGAAGTGCCCGGCCGCCGCGGTTATCCCGGTTATATGTACACCGATCTTGCCACGCTGTACGAGCGTGCGGGCAGGTTGAAAGGGAAGGATGGCTCGATCACCCTGATCCCCATTTTGACCATGCCGGAAGACGATAAAACCCACCCCATCCCCGATTTGACGGGCTATATCACCGAAGGGCAGATTATTTTAAGCCGCGAGCTGTACCGCAAGGGCATTACACCGCCTATTGACGTGCTGCCGTCGCTTTCGCGGTTGAAGGATAAGGGCATCGGCGAGGGCAAAACGCGCAAAGACCACGCCGCGACCATGAACCAGTTGTTTGCCGCCTATTCCCGCGGGAAGGACGCAAAAGAGCTGATGGTCATTTTGGGCGAGGCCGCCTTGACCGACATTGATAAAAAATACGCCGAATTTGCCGACCGCTTTGAAAAAGAGTATGTTTCACAGGGGTATCAGACCAATCGCGGCATTGAAGAAACGCTGAACATCGGCTGGAAATTGCTTTCTATTCTGCCGCGCAGTGAGCTGAAACGCATCAACGACGAGATGCTCGACCGCTACTACGGCAAATTTTAAGGGGGATCACCATGGCAGTCCTCAATGTCAATCCCACCCGCATGGAGCTGACGCGTTTAAAAAAACAGCTTACCACCGCCGTGCGCGGGCATAAGCTGTTGAAGGATAAACGCGATGAGTTGATGCGCCAGTTTTTAGACACCGTGCGTGAGACGAAAACCCTGCGTGAGCAGTTTGAAAGTCGTCTTCATGAGGTGCAGGATCATTTCCTGCTGGCCTCGAGCGTGATGTCTAAAGAGGCGCTGGACACCGCACTGCTGGCTCCCAAGCAGGAGGTCACGTTAGAAACCTCGACCCGCAACGTCATGAGCGTGGAAATTCCGGTCTATCACATCAAGACCCGAACCGCCGATCAGTCGGATATCTTTTCCTACGGTTTTGCGTCCACCAGCTTTGAATTGGACGACGCCGTGCAGGGGCTTTCCGACCTGTTGCCCATCATGCTGGAGCTGGCCGAAAAAGAAAAATCGGTCAAGCTCATGGCCGATGAAATCGAAAAGACCCGCCGCCGCGTCAACGCACTGGAGCATGTGCTGATCCCGCGGTATCAGGATACCATTCACTTCATTTCCATGAAGCTGGAGGAAAGCGAACGCTCCTCTCGTGCGCGGCTGATGAAGGTCAAGGATATGATGATCGAACAGCAGATCGAATATAAGCATTCCCACCCCGACGCGGTGTAGCAATGCGGAATATGGAATTTGTAACAAACCACCCGGCGTGACTGTTAGACAGCGGTCACGCCGGGTGGTTTGTTGCTTGAATCAATCGTGGTGTAAACGGTAGGAAAGGGTCATCAGGCTATCGCCGAAATGCATGTTTTCCACCTTAACGTCGGGGTATTTGAGCGACAGGTCGTAATGGCTGAAATTCCAAAATCCTTTAATGCCAAGGCGCACCAACTGGTCGGAAATCGACATGGCCGCCTGCTTGGGAATACACAAAATAGCTACTTCGGGCAGGTTTTCACGGCAAAATTCGTCCAGCGTGGAGATATTGCGGATGGGAAGATTTTTGATCACCTGCCCCACCAAAGATTCCTTGTTGTCAAACAGGCCGATCAGGTGAAAGCCCTTGGTTTCAAAATTGATATGCATGGTGACCGCACGCCCCAAATTGCCAATGCCGATCAAAATGGCGGATTTTGGGCGATCCAACCCTAAAATATTCCCGATTTCGGAGTGTAAAAGTGAAATATTATAGCCGTACCCCTGTTGTCCGAAACCGCCGAAACAATTCAGATCTTGCCGGATCTGACTGGCAGTCAACCCCATGCGCTCAGAAAGCTCACGCGAGGAAATGCGGGTCAAGCCCGCCGCTTTCAGCTCGCCCAAAAAACGGTAGTATCGCGGAAGCCGTTTGATGACCGAAGTAGAGATCATGCCGTTGTTCATATCATCACTCTTTCATTGCGGAGTCAATACAAAAGGGTGATAGCGGGACTCTGTATTCACGCTATCGAAATTCCCCTATTTTAATAATAAAACTTTATGCAAGAAAAGTCAAGTCGGGAATTGCCGGGGCATTGCCGGAAAGTGCTTTTGTTTTGCTTTTTAAGCTGCGGCGGACTCTTTAGGTTCTCTTTAGGAATCACCCCTATAATGGTTGTTAAAAGGAGGGTTTGAGTATGGCTTTGCAGTACAGCTTTAAACGGTTCGAAAAAAAATACTTTTTAACCCAAACGCAGTACCAAATCCTGTTGGAACAAATGCGGCTGCACATGAAGGAAGACGTCTATGGACAGTATACCATTTGCAACATCTATTATGATACCGATGATTGGCGGCTGATTCGGGCGTCCATTGAAAAACCGGTCTACAAAGAAAAACTGCGGGTTCGCAGCTACGGCACCCCCCGGAACGGCGATAAGGTTTTTATAGAGCTGAAAAAGAAGTTTGAGGGCGTGGTCTATAAACGCCGTATCACCGCACCGGTCGAACAGGTAGAGCCATACCTTGCGGGCAGGCTGGCGCTTGAAAACACCGGCCAAATCGGGAAGGAGATCGAATATTTTCAAAACTTCTACCATTCGCGGCCGCGGGTGTATCTGTCTTACGATCGCGCCGCTTTCGCGGGGATCGACGATCCGGGCATGCGCATCACCTTTGACACCAACCTTCGCTGGCGCGATCATGAGGTTGACCTGCGCGCCGGCAATGACGGCGAGCTTCTCATCCCCGAAGACCGCGTATTGATGGAGATCAAGACCGCCGGGGGCTACCCACTGTGGCTCAGCCGTTTATTGGCGGACATTTGTGCCTTTTCAAATTCCTTTTCCAAAATCGGAACTTGTTACACAAAATTTATAATAGAAAAAAATAAGGAGGCGCGTTTCAGTGCTTAATTCCATTATTCAAAACGAGATGACCGTTCGGGCTTTCTTTATTTGTACCGCGGTGTCGTTGGTGCTGGGTGTGGCAACGGCGTTGCTTGGCAAATTCGGCAGTAAGTCGTCGCAAAGCTTTGCCATTACCATTGCCATGCTGCCGGTGGCGGTGCAAATGGTCATTATGATGGTCAACGGCAACATCGGCGTGGGGGTTGCCGTGGCGGGCGCTTTCGGGCTGGTACGGTTCCGTTCGGCCCCCGGCACCGCGCGGGAGATCGGTGTGATCTTTTTAGCCATGACGTTGGGTCTTGCCACCGGCATGGGTTATGTGGTGGTAGCGGCGGTCTTTTTTGTCATCGTGGCGGCTTTTATGATTTTGCTGACGGTCCTCAAATTCGGCGAGACCAACCAATCGGAGCGCATGCTCAAAATTACTATCCCCGAAAATCTGGATTACGACGGCCTGTTTGACGACCTGTTCGAGCGGTATACCAAAAGCGCGGTGCTGGAACGGGTCAAGACCACCAACATGGGCACGCTGTATGACTTGAGCTATCGAATTACCTTAAAAGGAAATATCGTCCCCAAAGGGTTTATTGATGAAATCCGCTGCCGCAACGGAAATTTGAATATCGTCTGTGGCCGAACCGATCACAAAGAGGCGCTGTAAAACGCTTGCTTTGTGCCGCAAAGGGGATTATAATATTCTTGTAAAGAATCAAGGCGGGTGTTGAATGTGCGGTTGCTCATTGCAGAAGACGAACTGGATCTGGCCGAGGCGCTGACCGTATTTTTTCAAAAAAATCAATTCACGGTCGATGCGGTGAACGACGGCCAATCGGCTTTTGATTACGCCGTAATGGGCGAGTATGACGCCATCATTTTAGATGTGATGATGCCCAAAATGAACGGCATCGATGTGTTGAAAAAACTACGTTGCGAGGGCGTCAATACCCCCGTTATGCTGTTGACGGCCAAGACCCAAAAGGATGATCGCATTACCGGTTTTAATGCCGGGGCGGACGATTATTTGCCCAAGCCCTTTGAGCCGGACGAGTTGATTTGCCGGGTGCGCGCCATGCTGCGCCGGGGCACCGACTACCGTGCCGACAATTTGGTTTTTGGGGACGTTACCCTGAACCCCAACAGCATGTCGCTGGAATGCGGGCAAAAAACAGCGCGTTTAAGCGGACGGGAATATCAGGTTATGGAGCTGTTTTTGCGCTCCCCCAACGTGGTACTTTCGGCTGACCGCATTATGGACCGCGTGTGGGGGTGGGACAGCGACGCCGAAATCAACGTGGTTTGGGTGCATATTTCCAATCTGCGCAAAAAACTGCGGTCGATCGGTTCCCGCGTTTCCATTTATGCCAACCGCGGGCTTGGATACAGGCTGGAGGTAAGCGAATGATCAAACGATTGCAAAAAAAATTCATTCAAATCGCCATGGCGGCGGTGACCGCTGTGCTGGTTCTTCTTTTTCTGACGGTAAATGTCACCTATTTTATCAGCACCAACGCCAAATTGAATCAAAAGCTGGATATGATCACCGAAAACGCGGGAACCATGCCCGCCAAACCACCCGAACGGGAAATGCGGCGCGGGCCTTTACCCGATCGCCCGTTTACCGAGGAAACGCCGTTTTCGACCCGGTATTTTGTACTGCGCTATAACGAATCGGGCAAGCTTATCAAGGCGGAGCTGGAGCATATCGCCGCCGTGACCGAGACGGATATTGACGAATATCTGCAATTTGCCATCAAAAAAGGCGTTGGCCGGGGGTATACCTCGCATTATAAATATGCCGTCATGCAATCGGAAAACGGCGGCAAAATGGCGGTTTTTCTGGATTGCTATGACGAACTGCATTCCATTTACAATATTCTGCTGCTTTCGGTCATTGCCACGGTGGTCTGCGTGGGATTGGTGTATTTCATCGTGATCCTGCTTTCTAAAAAGGCTATGGATCCGGTCATCAAAAGCACCGAGCGGCAAAAGCAGTTCATTACCGACGCCAGCCATGAGCTGAAAACGCCCATCACGGTCATTGCCACCAGCTTGAAGGTGTTGGAAATGGAGACCGGTCACAACGAATGGATCGATAAGGCCACCGCGCAGACCGAAAAGCTGAAAGACCTTGTCAACGCGTTGATCACCCTCTCCCGCATGGATGAGGAAAGCTCGCCCATTCAAATGCTGAAGTTCAACGTCAGCGAAGCGGTGAAGGAAACAGCCGGGTCTTACATTGACTTTGCCGAAATGCGCGGGCATTCGCTCAGTGTGGATATCGCGCCCGAGCTGATCTTCTGCGGCGATGAATATTACATTCGGCAGCTAACCTCTATTTTGATCGACAACGCCGTGAAATACGCCACCAAGGACACGCCGATTGATTTTACTTTGCGCAAAACCAAGGACGGTATTTCGCTTTCCACCGAAAATGCGTGCGATAATATCGAGCCGGAGGACACCGCCAAGCTGTTTGACCGCTTTTACCGGGCGGATAAGTCGCGCAGCAAGGGCATTGAAGGGTTTGGCATCGGGCTTTCGATCGTGCGCAGCATCGCCGAAGCGCATAACGGGTATGTCTACGCCGATTTAACGCCGGAAAACCGCCTGCGCATCACGGCGGAATTGCATAATATGAATTGAATACACAAAAAAGCAACCGGGCGACTCCAATGAAATGCAAAGTCGCCCGGTATTTTTTACAAGTTTAATCCAGCTCGAAAACCTTGGTCAGCATGGGTTGGGCGCCGGTGACGGGGTCGGTCTCCATCAATAAAATGTCTTTCATGTATGCATCCCACCGTTTGACCACTTCGCTTTGCGCCTGTGTTTTGGCGGCAAAGTCAATGCCTTTTTCGCATTCGTAATAGCCGAAAAGGCGGTTGCCGGTTTGCCAAATGGTGTAATTGCAAATGCCGGCCTGCTTTAAAACCTCCACCATTTCCGGCCAGATCGCATCATGCCGGCGGCGGTATTCCTCTAATGTGCCATCTTTAATGGTGGCGGTCCAAGCGTATTTTTCCATATTGTTCATCCTTTCCGAAAAACGACTACCGGTTGCTGGTAAAAACATCTGCAATATCGTGGATGGTGATGTAGGCGCCGGGGTCGATTTCGTGCACTATATTTTTCATTTTGGCCACCTGAAAACGGTTGACCACAAAATAAATGACGGTTTTTTCGGCTCGGGAATACCCGCCTTGCCCTTCCACGCGGGTGGTGCCGCAGCCAAATTCGTTTTGCAGTTCTTCGCAGATATCGTCTGATTTTGTGGTTACAATCATGGCCATTTTGGCGCGGTCAAGACCGTCCACAATAAAATCGACCGTTTTCAGCGCCGCCATATAGGTTACAATGGAATAAAGCGGCAGAATCCAGCTTTCGGCAAAAAAACCGCAGATAACGTATAAGATCACATTGTAGATCATCACAAAGGAACCAATCGAAATCCCCAGCTTTTTTGCAAAGATCACGGCCATGACCTCAATGCCGTCAATCGCGCCGCCAAAGCGAATGGTCAGGCCGCTGCCAATACCTGAAATCAGGCCGCCGAACAGCGCGCAAAGCAACAGATCGGTGCCCGCCAAAGGCGAGGCGATGGTTACATCAATCGGGAGGATATCGGTAATCAGCCAGGCGCAAAGCGCGTAAACGCCTACTGTGTAAAGTGAATAGACCGTAAATATGAACCCTTGCTTTCGAAAGCCGAACAGAAAAAGGGGAATGTTCAGAATCAACAGAAAAAACGACAGCGAAAGGGCGGGCGGGGTCAACTGCCCCAGCAACATGGAGGTGCCGGAAATACCGCTGTCATAAAGCTGAACGGGATTTAAAAAAATTGTCACGCCAAATGCGTTGATCAACCCTGCAATGGTTAAAAAAATAAAATTTTTCAGTTTAAGCTTTGTCATTGTCGGCTCCCTTTGTTCGTTTGCGGCCTTTGCTAAAGAGCAGATTTTATGAAAAAGGACTTGCTTGCGCAAGTCCTTTTTGGTGACCCGGACGAGATTCGAACTCGTGTTACCGCCGTGAAAGGGCGGTGTCTTAGGCCTCTTGACCACCGGGCCATTGGTGGCTGTAATTGGATTTGAACCAATGACACTGCGGGTATGAACCGCATGCTCTAGCCAACTGAGCTATACAGCCATAAGAAGTGTGACCAGTTTATTATACCGTTATTTTTCCCTTTTGTCAATACAAAAAACAGGATTTTTTCATTTTTTTGCAATT
>CAJOQU010000009.1 GCA_905236975.1 uncultured Clostridia bacterium | reverse complement strand
CCGGGACATTCCCTGCCGCTTCAACTCGGGCTAAAGTCGTCCACTTTTGCTCGCACAAAGAATTCCACTTTTGCTCGCACGTCAACACCAGTCTGAAATCTTCTTGACATGTCCGGCGCGAAGCCGTAAGATGGCATGCGCATGGCCGGACTGCGCCGATTCGCCGCAACGCCTTTGCCTCCCTTAAAACGGAAGAAAACGGGGTACATATGCCCCAGCATGCAGGCCACGCCGCAAAGGTAAGCGCCCACCAGGGGAGCAACCCAGGCAGGATGGACTGTGCCGGAGAAATGCGCAAACACCGCTTTACCGAGGCCGCAGGCCACCGCGCCCTTCAATGCGTCGCCCACAAAGGTCAAAATGCCGGGCACAAACCCGCCTGTGCGCAACATATTGGTGGTACCGGGATTACCGCTGCCAAGCTCGCGAATATCCTTTTTCATAAGCAGGCTCGAAAAAATGATGGCAAAATTGATACTGCCGATCAAATAAGCCACAGCCACTACGGCGATGAGTGCAAAGATCATGAACGATCTCCCCTTTCACGAATAATAAATCGAACCGGCGTTCCCTCTAACCCAAAAGTAGAACGGATTTGATTTTCCAAATACCGTTGATAAGAAAAATGAAACAGCTCCGCCTTGTTGCAAAAACACACAAAGGTGGGCGGCTTGGTAGAAGCTTGCGTCATATAATAAATTTTCAGCCGTTTGCCTTTGTCGCTCGGGGGTTGTACGCGGGCGGTCGCGTCGGCCAGAATATCGTTGAGCATGCCCGTGGCAATGCGCATGGTATTCTGCGTATGCACATACCTGATCAGTTCAAAAAGGCGGTCGATCCGTTGACCTGTTTTGGCTGAAATAAAAATAATAGGGGCGTAGGGCATAAAGGAAAAATCGTTCATCAGGGATTTACGGGTGCTATCCATGGTTTTTCCGTCTTTTTCTACAATATCCCACTTGTTTACGGCAATAATGCAGGCTTTTCCCTGTTCAACGGCAAGTCCCGCCACCTTGGAATCCTGCTCGGTAAAGCCTTCGCTGCCGTCAATCAAAATCACGCAGACATCTGCGCGTTCAATGGCCATTTTTGCCCGCAGTACGCTGTATTTTTCAATATTGTCCTCCACGCGGCTTTTGCGGCGAAGACCGGCGGTATCAATAAAATTGTAATGCACGCCGTTTCGTTCCACCCGGGTGTCGATCGCGTCACGCGTGGTGCCTGCAATGTCCGACACGAGGGAGCGTTCCTCCCCCGCGATTTGATTCACAAGCGAGGATTTGCCCGCGTTGGGTTTGCCGATGACGGCAACCTGAATGACATCCTCATCGATTTCATCAAATTCCTCAGCCGGAATATGAGCAAAAACGGCGTCCAACAGGTCGCCCGTGCCATGCCCGTGCACCGACGAAACGGCGATCGGGTCGCCCAGTCCCAAATTGTAAAATTCGTAAAACTCAGGCGGAACATCCCCCACCCGGTCACATTTGTTGACACACAGCACCACCGGTTTGCCGCTTTTTTGCAGCAGAGCGGCAACCTCTTCGTCCGAAGCGGTCACACCGGTTTGCAGATCGGTCACCAGCACAATGGCCGCCGCCGTTTCAATGGCAAGCTGCGCCTGTGCCCGCATGCCGGCAAGAATAACGTCACCGCCCGCCGGCTCAATGCCGCCGGTGTCCACAACCATAAACTTTTTGCCCTGCCATTCCGCATCGCCGTAAATGCGGTCACGGGTGACGCCTGGCGTATCATCCACAATGGAAAGACGTTTTCCGATGATTTTGTTAAACAGGGTGGATTTTCCCACATTCGGTCTGCCGACAATAGCCACAATCGGTTTTGCCATGAACTCAACTCCCTCCGGCAGCGTGTAAGCTCACCGTTTTTTAACAAAGGATCCGGCCTCAGCCCTTTAAACCTTTTGACTGGCGATCCATATCCTCCACCACAATGTCGAAAATTTCGCCCAGTGTGGCGCAATACTCCAGCACCTGCCACGGCTCGTTGGTATGAAAATGAATCTTGATCAAATTTTCATCCCCGACTGCCAGCAAACAGTCGCCCTTGAAATGCTCTATAAAATAATCGTTGATCTCGTCTTCATCAAGACCCTCGCCCTCGATCAGTAATTGCGTATCATACTTAAATTCATTCATGCTTATCACCTATTCCCAATATGGTATGGATTAGTTTATATCCGTCGTTGGCCACCGGTGTGACCTTGACTGCAAGCTTTTCAGACAGCTCGTCAAGCGAAATGCTGTCTAAAAACAAATCCCCCTCCGCCCTTAACATACACGACGGGATCAGCAATTCCTCGCCAAGCTCGGCGTTTTGCAGCTGGTCTAACAGATCGGTGGCGGTCACCAGCCCCGAAACGCTGATCCTGCCCCCGAAAAAGTTGTTTTTGATGGGGTAAACTAAGCAGGTGAGGTTGCTCCATTTTTCCATGCAAAGCGCAGTTAAATGCAATAGCAGCGGATAGGCCGCCTCGCCCGTGGCCAACGCTATGCGGCGTGGTTTGGAAAGCATTTCTTCGCTTTCACGAATGGCCGCCTCGCCCTCGCTTTTTAAAAGCGACCACAGCCCGACTCCGTTTTCAAGCTGTAAAAAATCCTCATAAAAATCGGGTTCCGGGATTTCGCGCTCGGCCAACAGGTAAAATTCGTCGGCGCCATAGACCCGCCGCTGACCGTACCGCCGCAGGCATTCTTCGCCCCAGCGATCTAAAACATCCAGCGCCGCACGGGCGGTTTCACGGTTAAAAGGTTCAATTTTTGCCAGGCCTTCCCGGCAACGCGTAAGCCCCACCGGCACCGCGGCGATACATTCCACATGGGAAAGGGCTGTCAGGTCACGCAGGGTGCGTTCCAGCTCCGACCCGTCGTTATAGCCGGGGCAAAGCACCAATTGACAATTGAGCCGAATGCCCGCCGCGTCAAAACGGTTCAAAAGCCCCAGCACCTCCCCCGCGTGTTTGTTGTTCATCATTTTGACGCGCAGCTCGGGGTTAGTGGTATGCACCGAAACGTTGATGGGGCTGATATGCATATTGATGATGCGCTCAACCTCATGCTCGGTGATATTGGTCAGGGTAATGTAATTACCAAACAGAAAAGAAAGACGGGAATCATCGTCCTTAAAATATAAACTTTCTCGCAGACCTTTTGGCAGTTGATCGATAAAACAAAAAATACATTTGTTGCGGCAGGCGTGTTTTTTATCCATCAAATAGGTGTCAAACTCCATGCCGAGTTCGGCATATTCGGGCTTTTTCACCTTGGCCTTTTTGGTTTTTCCGTGCGAATCGATCCATTCCAGCCGCAGAGTGCGGTCGTTTTGGTAAAAGCGGTAATCCAGAACGTCCATGATCTCATGGCCGCTGATCGCAACCAACGTATCACCGCTTTTAATTCCGGCGCGATCGGCATAACCGCCCGGTTCCACGGCGCTTACCTGAACGGACATTCCGATTCCTCCCTTTTGATCAATCGATCACAATCGTGATGAAGAAAAAGCAGAGGAGGAACGTCCTCCCCTGCTTGTCATACAAAAACGCAGCGGCTCTTATTCGTCGATCTTGACGACCTCACGGCCGTTATAGTGACCGCAGGCAGAGCAAAGTCTGTGCGGGCGCTTGTATTCGCCGCAGTTTGCACAGCGCACCAGGGTGGGGGCGCTCAATTTCCAAACGTTGCTTCTTCTTTTGTCACGTCTTGCTTTTGAAGTTTTTCTCTTCGGTACTGCCATTTCCGGCACCTCCTCTATTACCAAACATCAGGATTTTAACAATTCGGCCAGTGCCGACAGCCTTGGGTCGATCTCTTTTTCGGAACAGGCACAATCGCCTTCGTTCCGGTTTTTCCCGCATTTCGGACAGATACCGCGGCAATCATCACGGCATAAGTGTTTCATGGGGATGCTGACGACCACTTCAGAATAAATCAACTCGTCTAAATCGAGCTTCATGTCGGGAGTGAGCAAGATATCGTCGTTTTCCTCACTCTGGGCAGAGACTGCAAGCACTTTGTCGACCGTGACCGTATGCTCGCGTTCCGTCATAACGCCGCAGCGGTCGCAGGGAGCGGCGTACACATAAGATATGGTCGCCTTTAACTCCACCAGGTCGGCTTTGTTTGAGACCGACCCGCAAAGCTTTACCGGACGGCTCAGTGGAAAAGCCCCGGAAAACGGCACGTCGCTCATATCAAACAAATACTCGATCGGCAAAGAAGCATGCTCATCGACAAAAACGCGTTTCAGATCAACAATCATACTTCCACCTCTATCGTTACGAAAACTATTATATAATTCCCGCCCCGACTTGTCAAGAATTTCTTTTACAAATTCTTGAAAAAACAAAAAAACCGCAGGGATGATCACGCCGCCCCTGCGGTATTATCAAATATCGTGGCAAGCAGGACGTTGCCTGAAACGGAACGCCTTGTTTACAATATATTTCTCATTACTCCAAACACGACAAGGATGACGATCATACAATAGATCGAGATTTGCGCGGCTTTGTCGCAGCGCCTTCCGTATTTAATATAGACGTAGATCAGCCTTCCGGCGGTCACCGCCATCATCGGAAGCAGGCAAAATATCGCCGCATTCGCACGGAAAGCCGCCTTGAAGTCGAGTCGGATGAGCGCAAGACACATCCGCGAAACTCCGCACCCGGGACACTTAAGCCCGGTAATAAGGTTGAACACACAGGGGATGCCTATATGCGTAAACGTCATGAAAAAAGCGTACAACGCCCCGACCACAAGAAGAATCAGGGCGCCAAAGGTAACTTTTTTTGCACGGGTGCTCATTATACCGCGGGCGCGCCGTGGTAAGCGGCAATCTTGTTGAGTTCACTCTGGATGAGCGCGTACGAAACGATGGAAAAGCCGAAGATTGCAAGCAGGAGATAGACGATACCGGAGTCGTTGTCAGTGGGCATACCGCGCATCATTTTCGCGTTGTTGAGCTTTTCGCCCGCCTTGTAGAGCCAAACGAACATATAAATGCCGCAGGTAACGAGCGAGAGCAAGAAGACTATGCCGCCGGAGGTGGCGTTGGGCTCACCGGAGGCCTCGTTGACCTCGTCGACCATCTTTACAATCCAAAAAATGCTGTATATGCCGCAGGTAACGATGGAAAGGATGATCGCGATCGCGATATTCCTTTGACTGAAACTGATCCCGCCGGGCTGACCGTAGGGCTGTTGGTTGTATTGCGGTTGGTTGTATTGCGGTTGGTT
>CAJOQU010000008.1 GCA_905236975.1 uncultured Clostridia bacterium | reverse complement strand
GGCGACAAGGGTGATCAAGGAGATCCGGGCGAGAGCGCAGAGATTGACCAAACCTATGACCCCGCGTCCGCCAACGCGCAAAGCGGCATTGCCGTTGCAGAAGCTGTGGCCAATAAGGTAGACAAGGTGCCGGGAAAGGGGCTGTCGACCAATGACTATACCAATGCCGACAAGCAGAAGCTTACAGGTATTGAAACCGGCGCACAGGTCAATGCTCCTGTAGACCAAACATACAACTCCGCGTCCACCAACGCGCAAAGCGGTGTAGCATTAGCTCCTGTGATTTCTCAATTGCAAGACGATATTGAAGAAATGCGCGGTTTAATAAAGCCTGAAAGCTGGGAAGACATACAAAAGGTCGTTCGAAGCGGGAATGCAGCGAAGTATCTGAAAATCGGCGACCAATTCATATGCAAAAAGAACGGCCAATTGCTTGTTTGGGATGTCATTGGTATCGACCACGACACCCCGGCAGATCCACAGTATGAACACTCCGTCACCCTCGGTCTGCACGAATGTTTTACAAAGTTGCAGATTGATAGCCGAGAAGCTCTGTTCTACTGTCCGTCCGGACTTGCGGCAGGGACTTACAACTTTACTGTCAAGCAGCACAGTTGGGTGAGTTCCGATGTCAACAAGACTTTCCAATTCACCTTGACACAGGCGGTTCCGGCAGGAGGTCAGATTTTACTTATCGCTACCTATAATGTTTCTATTGCGAGTAGTACGGTCAAGACCTTTGCAAGTGCTGTATCTACGACCGAGATCGAAACGGCTACCGTGACGGTAGGCTCTGCCGGTACATCTCTTGGAAATGTCAACAACGCCGTGAGCGGTAACACAAACTCCTTGCAGAGATGCATCTACAGTAGCAATAACTACGCTGGGTCTGCTATAAGACAATATCTTAACAGTTCTGCCGCCGCAGGGAGCGTATGGACTCCGCAGACCAAGTTCGACAGACCTCCCGAATGGGTGACTACGACTGCCGGTTTTCTTAACGGTGTGGATGAAGATTTCTTGTCCGTTATCGGTGAGGTCACGAAGAAAACCGCTCTTAACACCGTTTCCGATGGTGGTGGCAGCATAGAGACTACAGAAATGGTTTTCCTGCTCTCTCGTTCGGAGGTTTACGGCGGTAACGAGGTTACAGGCGGCGAAGGTGCGGCTTACCCCTTCTACGCAGAATACTCCGACTTGCCTTCGCCCGGAACGGGTAAAGACACCAACCGTATCAAGTACGGAAACGGCTCAGCGCAGTATTGGTGGCTTCGTTCCCCGGTTGTCGATAATGCGTATCAGATGCGTCTAGGGTATTTCACAGGTTCGATTATGTCAGCCGTCGTCACTGGATCCTCAATATGGATATCCCCGGCTTGTTGCATTGTATAAGGAGGAGAATACATATGTTCCAATATTTATCGCTGAAAGAACAGCTTTTAAAAGAGCGAGCCAAAAACGAAGCTTTGAAAGCACAGGCGGTGAAAAATGCCGCAGACATTGATTATATTGCCATGATGACGGACGTTGAGCTTGAAACGGAGGAAGCAGAATATGAGCAATAAATTTGAAAAAGTAAAAGCCTACTATGAATGCAGGCTGTGGGACATTTCCCGTCTTCGTAAGGCTGTGGAAAAGGGCTGGATCACACCTGAAGAATTTGAAGAAATATCCGGACAGGTTTATGCAGAAGAATAGCGTGAAAAATCACGCTAAACACAATATAGAGACGGCGTTTTGCTCGCCGCATCAAAGATGCGGCAACCGCAAAACATGCCGATATCATCTCCATCAGCCGCTATTGGAAATTTCATGATCTGTTTGTGCTGACGCGGCAGAATGGAGATTAAAATTAAACTTATACCGGAACACGCATGGAACGAAACAACAATCGCCTGACCTTTGAGCGGCAGGGGCTGACCGTGCCGGGCGGGTCTACCTTTACGGCGTGGCTCTTACATCCTCATAATGAAAAATCTCCAGGGTTGCTGCCTTTTTTCGGCGGGAGCCCTGGTATTTTCAATTCGGCAAGACCGCAAAACGGTGTGTCGGCGGCCTGCCGGGGGATATATCTTTTTATGCAAGAATTTTCTCATTATGCAAAAATTTTCTCATGGCAATAAAAGGGAAAGACACATGAAATATTGACAATAAAATCGTTATATGCTACAATATAAAGGGTTTTCAGCTTTGAATAAGAAGAGAAGTTTTATGTATAAGAATTGCATTAAAAGGCTATTGGATATTGTGCTATCACTGTTGGGGATGGTTATTCTTGCTCCGCTTTTTTTCGTTGTGTTTATCGCCATCAAAATAGATGATCCCGGCCCGGCGTTTTTTAAGCACAAGCGCGTGGGACTTCATAAGCGATATTTTCATTTATATAAATTTCGCAGCATGAAGGTCTCGGCGCCTGATTTGCCCACGCATTTAATGGAACATGCCGATCAGTATGTGACGCGGGTGGGCGCTTTTTTGCGCAGGACGAGCATTGACGAACTGCCCCAATTGTGGAACATCCTCAAAGGCGATATGTCGATAGTGGGCCCCCGACCCGCGCTGTGGAGTCAGGAAGATTTGATTGCCGAGCGCGATAAGGTCGGCGCCAACGACGTGAGACCGGGATTGACCGGCTGGGCGCAGATCAACGGTCGGGACGAACTGGAGATTTCCCAAAAGGTGCGATTTGACGCGGAATACATACAAAAAATGAGCTTTTGGTTTGACTGCAAATGCTTTTTCGGTTCAATTTTGCCGGTTCTGCGATCAGACGGCGTGGCCGAAGGCGGCAAAGAGGATCTAACCGAACAGAACAGAGAGAAAGTTACAAAATAATGGTTAGTGTAATCATCGCAACCTATCGGCGGGACGATACCCTGAAACGTGCTATCGAATCGGTGTTAAACGGAACCTGCCGCGATATTGAGATTCTTGTGGTTGACGACAACAACGATCCTACCTGGAATCAAACGGTGCGGAATATTGTTGATGCATTTTCATGCGACAAAATACGGTATCTTCAAAACACCCGGCATTTAGGCTCGGGCGGAACTCGCAATGCCGGAATTGTGGCTGCCAAAGGGGAATACATCACTTTTTTGGATGATGACGACCTGTATTTACCACAAAAGATCGAGCATCAGTTAAATGATCTTGTGCAGGCGGACGCGGATTTTTCCGTTACCGATCTTGTGCTGTATGATCAAAACGAAAAGCCGGTCAGGCGACGCAGCCGCGGTTATCTGCGGCAGTATGACCGGGACTCGCTTTTGCGGTATCATTTACTTTATCACATCACGGGAACCGACACCTTCTTCTTCAAAAAGGAGTATCTGGAACGAATCGGCGGATTTCCGGAGATGGATGTGGGCGATGAATTTTTTTTAATGAAAGAGGCTATTTGTGCCGGCGGCAAGTTTCGGTATACCGAGGGCTGCTTTGTCAAGGCCTATGTTCATCACGGCAAAGAGAGTGGCTTGTCCAGCGGCCCGGGGAAGATTCAGGGCGAAAACAATCTGTTTACCTATAAAAAGACCTGCTTTGCCGGGCTTGACCGGCGTTCCCGACGGTATATTGTGGCACGGCACCACGCGGTGTTGGCATATGCTTATTACCGCATGGGCAGTGTGGGGCATTTTCTGGCGGAATCGCTGGCGGCTTTTTGGGCTTCGCCCATTGCGTGTTTGGAAATTTTACGCGAGGCGGAATAAATAGAACGAGGTGAGCTGGCACGGATGAGGGTTTTGGTAGTCAGTCATAATGTTTTCAGCAAAACGACCGGGATGGGCAAGACCCTTTCGGCTTATTTTCGTGATTTTAAACCTTGTGAATTGGCGCAGCTTTACATTCATTCCGAAATTCCCGTAGATTCTCTGTGTGAGCGTTATTACCGTGTGACTGACAGTGATATGCTGCGGTCGATTTTGATTCGCAAAAGCGGAACGGCCTTTACAAAGGAAGATATACAGCCCCTTCGACCCCATTCCCGTACAGATCGTGGGCTTGCGGCCAAACTTTATCGTGCGGCAGGCAAGCGAACGCCGATCATCTATTTTTTACGGAACATGCTTTGGAAAATAGGTCGTTGGAAAACCCCCGCATTTCAAAAATGGTTGGACGAATTTGATCCGCAGGCGGTTTTTTTTGCCTCGGGAGATTATGCTTTTTTGTATTGCGTAGCACGGGAAATCGCGACGGAGCGGAACCTCCCGCTTTACGTTTCATGTATGGATGATTTCTATTTTTATGACCGCAATCAAAACCTTCTGTTCGGCAAGTGTCAGCATACTCGTTTTATGCGGCAGGTCAGCCGTACCATGCAGGCCGCCGCGGCCATTTTTGCCATTTGTGACCGCATGGCGCGGGATTACGGCGCGTTCTTTCATAAACCGGTTTATGTTCTTCAAACAGGCAGCGATATAACGGAACCTTTCCCGGCCGGCGGCGACCGCATTTCGTACATCGGCAATCTGTCGTTAGGGCGGGATCACCAACTGTGCGCGCTTGGCCGGGCATTGCAGCGGGTCACCGGTGGAGAACGCTGGTTAGATGTGTATTCCACCGAGACTGACCCTGCAAGGCTTAAACAGATGACAAAGGAAAACGGTATTCGTTTCGGCGGTGCGCTGGATGCCGCCGGGGTTCGGCGGGTCATGGGTGAAAGTCTGCTGTTGGTACATACCGAATCCTTTGAAAATCCTTGGCGGCAGCTGGTGTCTTATTCGGTTTCGACCAAGATTGCCGATTCACTGGCAAGCGGTCGATGTTTATTTGCTTACGGCCCGCCGGAAGTCGCGTCGATCGCGTATTTGCGGGAATACAACGCCGCTTTTTGTGTTTTAGACGAAAAAGAGCTGGATAAAGGGCTTGCGCGCATTCTGCGGGAGGAATCGCTGCGGCAAAGCACGGTTGCCCATGCGCTTGCGTTGGCCGCGCAAAATCATCAGATTGGCCGCAACAGCCGCTTAATCAGGCAAGTGTTGGAAGAAACGATCAAATAAAACAAATCAACGGCCGGTGTTCCCGGCATGAAAAGCTTTTGTAAAGGAGGAAAACGGGTTGCTCGTTTACTATATATTATATGCCGTCACCCTTGTGAGCATGGCGGCCGTCGCGGTGCCGCAAAGCATGAGCACCCGCCAAAAGCTGGAACGCAATGCCTATTGGCTGGTTTGCATTCTGTTATGCGGTTTGTTGGCGCTGCGTCACCCCACCATGGGTGCGGATTTGGCCTATGGGCAAAGCTACGGTTATTTGGGGCAGTTTGCCGTCATTGCCAAATATAAATGGAGCGCGCTGTACGCCTTTTCGAAAGCCTCGCACTATGAGTACGGATTTATTTTGTTCAATAAACTGCTTTCGGTCTTTACCGAGTCAAATCAGGTGTATATTGCCGTTACGGCAATCATGTCGCTGGTCCCGATCTTGATTCTGCTTTATCGCAACAGCGACCATCCGTTTGACAGCCTGCTGATTTATTTGGGATTGCCCGTTTTTTTAATTTGCTATTCCTCCGTTCGGCAGGCCATTGCCGTTTCCGTTTGCACCCTGTCGTTCGAGTTTTTAAAGAAAAAAAAATTTTGGCCTTTTCTGCTGGTTGTTCTGTTCGCTGCAATGTTTCACCGAACGGCGATTGTTTTTGCGGTGGTCTATCCGCTTTATCACCTGCATATCGATAAGCGGGTTCAAACCTTTTCGATTTTGCTGATCCCGCTTGTCTTTTTACTGCGTGAGCCCATTTTTCATTTGGTCAGCGGCTATTTTCGGCAGAACGCCGTGATCGAACAGACCTCGTCCTACACCCTGTTTGTGGTTTTTTCGCTGATTTACATTTTTACCGTTTTATTTGGAAATGAAAACGATCCCGAAGAATGCGGCTATCGCAATTTATTTTTATTGGTTTGCCTGTTCCAGGCTTTTGCCAGCATTTACAGCATTGCCATGCGGCTGGGGTATTATTTTATGCCCTATTTGCCGTTGCTGCTTGATCGCGTCCTGCAAAATTTTCCGCATGATCATCAGCGCCAAATGGCAAGGTGGGCAGTGGTAGGCAGCTTTGCACTGTTTGGGCTGTATTCCATCTATGTATCACGCGGTGACTGGGCGCATGCAAGTCCCTATATCTTCTTTTGGCAGTCGGCAGGAGGCGGTTGAGATCAGAGTTTTTAGCATCAATTCCGTTCCTTACGGCAGCACGGGCGGCATTATGTTTGAAGTGGCGGGTTTGGTGGAACGTGCGGGCGGGCAGGCTTTATGTGCCACCGGTTTTCCGCGTAAACCGTTTCACGGAAAAAACTGGATCCGCATTGCCGGCTTGCCCGACCATGCGTTTCATGCGCTGTTCTCCCGCGTGACCGGCCGGCATGGCTGTTTTTCGAAACGCGCCACCAAACGGCTTTTAAAAATCATAGAAGATTTTTCGCCCGATGTGATTCATTTGCACAATTTGCACGGCTGGTACATCAATTTACCGATGTTGTTTTCCTTTCTGAAGCAGCGCGGCATTCCCGTTGTGTGGACTTTACACGACTGCTGGTCATTTACCGGGCAATGCCCGTATTTTACCGTGTCGGGTTGTGAAAAATGGATAACCGGCTGCGGCGGCTGTTCAAGTTTTCGCGAGTATCCCGCCGCTTATGTGGATGCGACAAAGCGGATGTGGCAACGTAAAAAAGAGTGGTTTATCGGCGTGCCCAACCTCACCTTGGTGACCCCCTCGCATTGGTTGAAGGGGTTGGTAACACAGTCCTTTTTAAAGGATTACGACTGCCGTGTGCTGCCAAACGGTATTGATCTTGCGGTGTTTCAACCGACCGAAAGCGATTTCAGGCGGCGGCACGGTCTGCAAGATAAGTTTGTAGTGCTGAGTGTGGCGTTCGGTTGGGACGAACGCAAGGGGCTTGACATCATGATTGAGCTTGCCGGGCTGCTGCCGGAACAATACCAAATTGTGCTGGTCGGCACCAACGCCCGGGTTGACAGACAACTGCCGGACACAATCCTTTCTCTTCACCGCACCTTTGATAAAACAGAGCTTGCCGGGCTTTACACCATGGCGGATATTTTTGTCAACCCCACCCGGGAAGACAATTATCCCACCGTCAATATGGAGGCGCTGGCTTGCGGCACACAGGTGCTCACCTCCGGTGTGGGGGGCAGTGCGGAAATGATTGACGATTCCTGCGGCAGTGTAGTGACCGAACTCTCGGCCGCGGCCTTCGCAAAAGAAATTCGCCGACTCTGCGAAATCAACCCTTATGCAGAAAGCGCTTGCCTTGCTAAAGCGCGGGAATTCGATCAGAACAACGCCTATGCGCGTTATTTGCAGCTTTTTTCAGAACTTTTATAAACCAAGGGCGGGGATGCTCATGAAAATCCTGTTTTGCATCAACAGATTGTGCGGCGGCGGTGCGGAAAACGCATTGCTGCATTTGGTGAATCATTTAGACCCTCAATTATACGAAATCACCGTGCTTACTTTTTTAGACGGCGGGGTGTATGAAAAAGAACTTGCACCCCATGTGCGGCATGAATCGCTGATTCGGTGTAAGAACACCTTCGTTCGTCGGATTTTGTCGGATATTGTTTCATATATTGTGCCTCCAAGGTGGCTGTACCGCTTGCTTGTGAAAGAAAAGTACGATGTAGAGGTCGCTTTTTTGGAGGGGTTACCAACCAAAATGCTTGCGGCTTCGAGGAACAAAGACGCCAAAAAGATCGCCTTTGTACACATGGATTTGATGGAGTATTTTGATTCGAATAAGGTCTTTTTTTCAGAAAAGAAAAACGAGATCTGCTATCAAACCTTCGATACCATTGCTTGTGTTTCCTCGGGGGTGCGCGAGGCGTTTCACAAGCGGTTTCCCACCGTGCCGGAGGAAAAATCATCGGTACTTTACAATGTGATCGACGAAAACGAGATTACACAAAAAGCCCGTCTGCCGCTGCCGCCCGACCTGCAAAGTGTACGGAGGCCCTGTGCGGTCACAGTCGGCCGACTTTGCGATCAAAAGGGTTATGACCGCCTTTTAAAGGTACATAAACGCCTTTTGGATGAAGGTCTTTTTCACACCCTCTGGATTTTGGGCGAAGGGGAAGAACAAAACAACTTAGAGGCCTTCATTGCACATAACAACCTTGGGGATTCGGTCAAGCTGTTGGGATATTGGGAGAATCCCTACCCCTTTATGGCGCAGGCGGATTTCTTTGTGTGTTCGTCACGGGCCGAGGGCTTCAGCACCGTGGCCACCGAGGCAATTTTATTGGGCCTGCCGGTTTTAACCACCGATTGTGCGGGTATGCATGAACTGCTTGACCGCTACGACTGCGGTGTGATTACCGAAAATACGGCCGATGGGCTGTACCGTGGATTAAAACAACTTTTGCGTTCGCCGGAGAAGCTCAAGGCGTTACGGGCAGGCGCAGAAAAAATGAAACAAACCATTCGTCTTGCCAAACGGGTCGAGGCCATCGAACAAGTTTTAACAAGCAACGCAGCGGAAAGCAGGTAAACAACATGACAGATTTTCAAATCGGGATTCTTTCGCTAATCAAAAGCGCGATTACCGGCGAAAAGGCTGTAATCGGGCAGAATTTTGATTGGGACAAGGCGCTCCAATTAGCTGACAAACACAAGGTTTTGTTGCTGGTTTATTATGGTCTTTATCACACGGGCATAACCCTTCCGCCCGAGAAACAGGAACATTTTAAGGACATGGTTTGCAACCTTGTTATGATCGATCAGCGCCAGCATGCGGCCTTGGAAAAACTGACGACCTGTTTCAATGAAAATCACATTTCGCATATGCCGCTGAAAGGCAGTGTTTTAAAGTCCATTTACCCAAAAAGTGAGATGCGTCGCATGGGCGATCTTGATATTCTGGTGGACATGGAGCAGGCGGATGAGATTCGCTCTTTGATGCAATCACTCGGCTTTGAGGAGCAGTACGATGAGTTGCACGAATGGGCCTGGAAGAAGAAAAAGGTGAAGGTTGAGCTGCACAAGCAGTTGGTTGATCCCGAAAACCGCCTGTTCGCGCAGTATTACCAAACCGCGTGGCAGCGAGCTTTGCCCACTTCGCAGGAAAAACCGTATACCTTCCGCTTGTCGGATGAAGACTTTTTCGTTCATCTTTTCACCCACTTTGCAAAGCATTTTTATATGAAGGGCATTGGTTTGCAACACGCGGTCGATTTGTGGGTTTACGAGCGCGCCAAGCCGAATCTGGACCATGAATACATTTTGGCTGAGTTCGAAAAATTACATCTGGCTACCTTTTATAAACGGGTACGCGAGACCCTGCAGGTTTGGTTTGAGGGTAAGGAACCGACCGAGGCGTCGGAGCTTATTTCCCAAAAAATCTTTTGCGACGGCGTGTATGGCAAAAGCGAAAATTTTATGATGTATGAAGCCTTTCATAAAACCGGTCAGGATTCCGGCTCGCACGGGGATCATGTGCGCTTGCGGGCGTATTGGGTATTGTTGTTTCCCAATTTTACTGAAATGAAAATCCGTTATCCAATACTCGGTAAGGCACCGTTTTTGTTGCCGGTTTTTTGGGTGGCACGGCCGTTTCAGATTCTTTTTACCAAAAAAGATGTGTTGGAATATCGCAAAAATTACGCCAAAAACTTAACGGCCGAAAATGTTGCCTCCCGACAAAAGATGATCGATCTTTTGGGGTTGGAGTTTGAATCAGAGGAGTAATGGCAAAGCCCGCGGCTCCTTCGCCGAAAGAAAAAGGTTGGTGTCAAGGTTGACAGAGTTCCAAAAAGGTATCCTCTCTTTGATTAAGAGCGGACTTGACGGCAGCAAGGCGTCCGTGCCGGTTGATTTTGATTGGCAGGCGGCTTTGCAATTAGGGGAAGAACACCAAGTTTCATCGTTGCTGGATTACGGTCTTCTTCATACTGAAGAGCTGACGGTTCCGCAAGAGGTCAAAGGAACATTGGAAAATCAATTATACACAGCGTATACGCTCGATCTTTACCAAAAAGGTGCGATTGAACATATCAGCGGTGTTTTTAACCGAAACGGTATTCGGCACATGTTCTTAAAGGGCAGCGTGCTGAAATTCGTCTACCCAAAAAGTGAAATGCGACACATGGGCGATTTGGATATTTTGGTGGACATGGAACAGGCCGAAAAAATCACCGCCTTAATGCGGGAAATGGGGTTTGAAGAACAATACCAGACCCCGCACGAATGGTCGTGGTGCAAGTCTGACATCATTCATGTGGAGCTGCACAAGCTGCCGATCGATCCCGACAATCGGCTTTTTGCCGATTATTACCGGGATGTGTGGACGCGCACAATCCCGACCGGTGAAAAAACGCCTTATTCCTACGCTCTTTCCGATGAAGATTTACTGATTTATATGTTTGTGCATTTCACAAAGCATGTGTATGTACAGGGCATAGGTCTTCAGCATGTGTTGGATTTTTGGGTGTTGCGCCATGCCAGACCACAAATGGACATGACCTATGTTCGGGCCGAACTGCAAAAGCTGCGATTGCTGACTTTTTATGAAAATATTGAGACCATGCTGGGCGTTTGGTTTTCGGACGAACAACCGAATGAGGTCACCGAATTCCTGACGCAAAAGATTTTTTTCGATGGTCTTTACGGCAAGAAGCAAAACTATGCCTCCTATTACGCATATCACGTTATGTCCGGCAATGTGGACGGGCAAAAACCGCGCTCAAGGCTTTACCGTTGCTGGCGAATTTTATTTCCCGATTACCACAGCATGTGCCGCCCTTACCCGATTTTGCTCCAAAAGCCTGTTTTGCTTCCGATTTTTTGGGTTTTTCGACCGTTTGATATTTTGTTTCGCAGACGACAGGGAATAAAACAGCGCATACGGTACAGCCGCCTGATTACCAAAGAAAACGTGGCCTCGCAACGCGCGCTGCTGCAAAAAATCGGGCTGGATCCGGAGGAGCCTTGAATATCATACTGCTAACGAAAGGATTTTTATGATGAAAATACTGGTTACCGGCGCAAAGGGCTTTGTCGGAAAAAACCTCTGTGCAACTTTACGCAATATACAAAGCGGGAAGGATAAAACCCGTTCTGCGCTTTGCATAGAAGAAATCTTTGAATATGACCTTGATACCGACCCCGCGTTGTTAGACACCTTTTGCGCTCAGGCGGATTTTGTTTTTAATTTGGCGGGGGTCAACCGTCCGCAAAATCCGGAGGAATTTCTGCAGGGCAATTTCGGCTTCGCCGCCACCTTGCTTGACACCCTGAAAAAGCACCGTAACGCCTGCCCGGTCATGCTGGCATCCTCTATTCAAGCAACCTTGATCGGCCGCTACGACAGTGATTACGGCCGCAGTAAAAAGCAGGGGGAAGAGCTCTTTTTCCGTTATGGCGAGGAAACCGGCGCCAAGGTGTTGGTTTATCGGTTCCCAAATCTGTTCGGCAAGTGGTGCCGCCCCCATTACAACAGCGCGGTCGCGACCTTTTGCCATCAAATCGCGCATGACGAACCCATTTCGATCACAGACCGCGCCATCGAGTTGGAGCTGTTATATATTGACGATCTGGTGGCCGAAATGCTGGACGCCTTAGAAGGCAAGCCCCACTTATGTGAGTTTAACGGTATTCGTACTGTTTTAAACCCGCACGGCCGATATTGCGCCGCGCCGGTCACCCACCGGGTAACCCTGGGCGAGATCGCCGATTTGTTAGAGTCCTTCCGCCGTCAGCCCGAAACACTGGTACTGCCCGATATTCCGGCCGGGTCGTTTGCCAAAAAGTTGTATTCCACCTATCTTTCTTATTTGCCGAAAGAAAAGGTGGCTTTTCCGGTCAAAATGAATATGGATGATCGCGGCAGCTTTACCGAGCTGTTAAAAACCGCTAACTGCGGGCAATTCAGCGTGAATATTTCCCGTCCCGGCATTACCAAGGGTCAGCATTGGCACCATTCCAAGTGGGAATTTTTTATGGTGGTGGCGGGTCACGGCCTGATTCAGGAAAGAAAGATCGATACCGATGAGGTTTTGGAATTTGAAGTCTCGGGCGATGCGATCCGGGTCGTACATATGCTGCCGGGGTATACCCACAACATCATCAATTTATCCCAGACGGAAAATCTGGTGACCGTGATGTGGGCCAACGAATTGTTTGATCCCGCTCACCCTGATACCTATTTTGAACCTGTTTAAGAAAGGAATCCGACCAATATGAAAACCGATTACAGCCAACTTCATTTTCAAAACAATGGCAAGCTGAAACTACTGATCGTAGTGGGAACCCGCCCGGAAATCATCCGCTTGAGCGCGGTCATTACCAAATGCCGCCGCTACTTTGACTGTCTGCTGGCACATACCGGGCAGAATTATGATTACAACCTGAACGGCGTGTTTTTTAAGGATTTAAAGCTTGCCGATCCGGAAGTCTACATGGACGCGGTGGGGGATGACCTGGGCGCGACCATCGGGAATATCATCAACGCTTCCTATAAGCTGATGACCGCCGTGAAGCCGGATGCTCTGCTTATTTTGGGCGATACCAATTCCTGTCTGTCTGCCATTGCCGCCAAGCGGCTGCATATTCCCATTTTTCACATGGAGGCCGGCAACCGCTGCAAGGATGAATGCCTGCCGGAGGAGACCAACCGCCGCATAGTGGATATTATTTCAGATGTGAATTTGGCTTACAGTGAACATGCGCGGCGCTACCTTGCCGATTGCGGTCTGCCAAAGGAACGTACTTATGTGACCGGTTCTCCCATGGCGGAGGTTTTGCACGCCAACCTGACCGAGATCGAGCAGTCTGACATCCACGCCCGGTTGGGGTTGGAAAAAGGGCGCTATATCCTGCTTTCGGCTCACCGTGAGGAAAATATTGATACCGAGCAAAACTTTTTGTCCCTCTTTACGGCTATCAATGCCTTGGCGAAAAAGTACGATATGCCGATTCTGTATTCTTGTCATCCGCGCTCTAAAAAACGGTTGGCGCAAACCGGTTTTTCACTGGATAGTCGGGTGATTCAGCATGAGCCACTCGGTTTTCACGATTACAACTGTCTGCAAATGAACGCTTTTTGCGTGGTGTCTGACAGCGGCACCCTGCCGGAGGAAAGCTCCTTCTTCACCAGTGTGGGGCACGCCTTCCCGGCGGTTTGCATTCGAACCTCCACCGAGCGGCCCGAAGCGCTGGATAAGGCCTGTTTTGTGCTCGCCGGTATTGATCAACGATCGCTTTTGCAGGCGGTTGAAACTGCCGTGACCGCCAACGCACAGCAGGATAACGGTCTGCCGGTGCCCGATTACACCGATGAGAATGTCTCGACCAAGGTGGTCAAGATCATCCAGTCTTATACCGGCATTGTAGATAAAATGGTTTGGCGCAAGCAGTGATTCGCCTTTGCAGCCAATACAGTCAAAAAAACAGCCCTGCGGAACAGTGATTTGTTCCACAGGGCTGTAAAAATTATCTCAGAATATCGCGAATGCGCCGAAGGTCACAAGAGCCACAATGACCGCCGCCCCTACTACGCCAAGCGCAATGGCGGGAAAAGCTTTTTTCAGCGGCATATTCAGCATGGCGGCAACCAGCGAACCCGTCCAGGCACCGGTGCCCGGCAGGGGAATGGCCACCAAAAAAAACAATCCCCAAAAGGCATATTTTTGCACGGTGGCCGATTTATTCTCTGCGCGCTTTTCAAGGCGGGTGACAAGGCGGTCAAGCCAACTGTTCACACTGCGCAGCCAGGTAAAAATTTTTTGAATGAATATAATAATAAAGGGAACGGGAATTAAATTGCCGATCACCGATAATACAATGGCTGCCCAAAAGTTCAGGCCGTTTGCGGTGGCAATGGGGATCGCCCCGCGCAGCTCGACCACGGGAACCATGGAAATCAAGAGCGTCATGGCGATTTTCCCGAACAGGGTACTCCAAAGGGTGGACCAAAAGCTCATGACCGTCTCCTTTCAAGGGATGAAATAGGCGATTGCGAAATGCAATCGCAATGAGGAATTAGGAATGAGAAATTAGGAATTATTTGTAATCGCAATCGCCTAAGGAATGAAAGAAAGGTAGTATCAGTATATGAAGGAACGCCGCCCATCATGCGAAAAATTCAACGCGGATCAAGCGTTTTTGCTTGACGAAAGGCAGTCGGCCTGTTCTTTGCTTTCGGAATCCAACAAAGCAATGGCAAGATCCTGAAGTTGGTTTTCATCTACCGCCGAGGGAGCGCCCGACATCAACTCGCCGGAGTTGGAGACCTTTGGGAAAGCAATAACGTCACGCAAGGAATCACAGCCGCACATCAGCATGACCAGCCGGTCAAGCCCAATGCCCATGCCCCCGTGGGGCGGTGCGCCGTAACGGAACGCGTCGGTCAAAAAGCCGAATTTTTGGTGCGCTTCTTCGTCGGAAAGACCCAAAGCCTCGAACATGTGCTTTTGCAGAGCCGGGTCGGTAATGCGAATGGAACCGCTGGAAAGCTCTACGCCGTTGAGCACCAAATCATACGCATCGGCAAAAACCTTTTCGGGTGCGGAATCAAGGAAAGGAATGCACTCGTCCAACGGTTTGGTGAAGGGGTGGTGCATGGCGTCCCAACGGCCGGTCTCCTCATTGTATTCAAAGAAGGGAAACTCGGTGATCCATAAAAAGCGGTAATCGTCTGTAGGGATCAGGTCTAACTTTCGGGCAACGGTCAGCCGCAAGGCGCCCAGCACCGACAAGGCGGTTTTTTTGCGGTCAGCCACAATCAACACCACGTCGCCTCGTTGAGCACCGGTGCGCTCCAGAATGGCCTGCATGTCGGCTTCGGTCATAAATTTTGCGAAAGAGCAGGCGGGCTGTTCGTCCACCCAGCGAATATAGGCAAGCCCCTTGGCGCCGATGCCTTTGGCTTCTTCGGTCAGTTTATCAATTTCTTTACGGGTATACACATTGGCCGCATTTTTGGCGGTGATGGCACGCACGGTGCCGCCGTTTTGCACGGTTGAGGAAAAGACCGAAAATCCGCAGTTTTCCACCACATCGGAAAGATCGCGAATGGTCATATCAAAGCGGATGTCCGGCTTGTCGGAACCGTAGTTTTCCATCGCGTCGGTGTAGGTCATGCGGGGCAGGGGGGTTGGAACCTCAACGCCTAACACCTCATGAAAAAGGCGCTTGACATACCCTTCCGCAATGGCAAAAACATCTTCTTTTTCAACAAAGGACATCTCTAAATCAATCTGGGTAAACTCAGGTTGACGGTCGGCGCGCAGATCTTCGTCACGGTAACAGCGCGCAATCTGCATGTAGCGGTCAAAGCCTGAAAGCATCAGCAGTTGTTTATAAAGCTGCGGCGATTGCGGCAGGGCAAAAAAGCTGCCGTGATGCACACGGGAGGGCACTAAATAATCCCTTGCCCCTTCGGGGGTGGATTTGATTAAAGTCGGGGTTTCGATCTCAATGAACCCGTTTTCATCAAAATAATCACGCGTGACCTTGGTGATTTTGTGACGCATCAAAATATTTCGCTGCAGCGGTGCGCGGCGCAGATCGAGGTAACGGTAGGTCAGCCGCAGTTCTTCGTTGGCGGCGGAATCGGGCAGAATTTCAAAGGGCGGGGTTTCAGACGCGCCCAAAATGCGAAGATCGGTGACTTCCACCTCTATCTTACCGGTGGGAAGCTCGGGGTTAATGGAAGAACGCATGCGGATTGTTCCCGTGGCCATGCAAACAAATTCGCTGCGCAGCTGTGCGGCTTTTTCAAACACGGCGGAATCGGTGCCGTCGTCAAACGCTAACTGCAAAATGCCGGTGCGGTCGCGCAAATCCACAAAAATAAGACCGCCCAGATCGCGCTGGCGCTGAACCCAGCCACAGACAACCACTTTTTTCCCAATGTCGTTTTCCGTCAGGGTGCCGCAGTAATCGGTGCGTTTGACCCCATTCATTCTGTCAAGTTCCAAGTAAGACAACTCCTAAAAAAGGCGAAACAGTTTTCTGTTTCGCCGGTTATTGTTCTAAAATCGAGTCGGCAAGCCGGTCATAGGCGGAGGATCGCAAGGCCTCCCACAATACGGCTGAAAGGTTGGCAAGGTCGGCGTCCTGTTCTTCGCCGGTCTGCATGTTTTTCAGTTTGGCACAGCCGGCCAACAGCTCGTTATCCCCCAATACCATGGTGAAGGCGGCGCCCGATTTATCGGCAAATTTCATTTGGGCTTTAAGCCCCCTGCCGCAAAGGTCGGTTTGCACCTTAAAGCCGTCCGACCGCAATTCCGCACAAAGAGCGGTGGCCTTGATGGCGGCTTTTTCACCCATGGCTGCGATATAGAGGTCGCAAGGCGAGGGACAGGGCAGTTCGGTTTTTTGATTTTCCAGCAACAGCATGATGCGCTCGATCCCCATGGCAAAGCCAAGCGACGGTACCGATTGCCCGCCCATTTGCTCAATCAGGCCATCATACCGGCCGCCGCCGCAAACGGTGGACTGCGCCCCGATCTCGCCCGAGACAAATTCAAACACCGTACGGGTATAGTAATCAAGTCCCCGTACAATATGCGGGTTGACGGTAAAAGTAATGCCCGCGGCGGTCAGGTGCTTTTGCACCGATTCAAAGTGGTCGCGGCAGTCGTCACATAAATAATCGGTCACAACCGGCGCGTCCGCGGCAATGGCGGAACAGATGGGGGATTTACAATCCAAAATGCGCATAGGGTTGCGCTCCAGCCGATCCTGACAGGTGGGGCAAAGCTCGTCCCGCCGGGAGTTAAAATATTCCTTTAGCGCGTCAACGTAGTGTTTGCGGCACTTCGGGCAGCCGATGGAGTTGATTTCAAGCGAGATTTTTTCGATTCCTACAGACGACAGCACCTGCCGTGCCAGTGCGATCACCTCGGCGTCGGCATTCGGTTCGGCCGCGCCAATGCATTCCACCCCAAACTGGTGAAACTCACGCAGGCGCCCGGCCTGCGGTTTTTCATAGCGGTAACAGCCGCCCACATAACAGGCTTTGACCGGCAAAGGACCGTTGATCAGCCCCTTTTCAATGGCGCTGCGGATGACCCCGGCGGTCAGTTCCGGCCGCAGGGTGATGGAACGCCCGCCCTTATCGGCAAAGGTGTACATTTCTTTTTGGACAACATCGGTCGTGTCGCCTACACTGCGCAAAAAGACCTCGGTATGTTCAAAAACCGGCACGCGGATTTCGCGAAAGCCATACAGCGCGGCGGTGGACAGCATTTGTTTTTCTACAAACTGCCAGCGGTAGCTATCCTGCGGCAGTACGTCGTTGGTGCCTTTCACGGCACGATTGATTTCAGACATGGATTCTCCTGATTTCAGGCAAGCGGCAAAAACGACACACGGTGGCGGGGGTTATTTGCCGGCTTGCGGTTTCATTTAGTTGTTTTTTACAATTTCGCGCCAGTCAAGATCGCCGCGCTCCAGACCATGGATCAGCATTTCAGCGGTGGCAATATTGGTAGCGACAGGAATATTATGCACATCACACAGGCGCAAAAGCGCATTTTCATCCGGCTCGCTGGATTTGGGGGTCAGCGGATCGCGAAACAAGAGCAACAGGTCGATCTCGTTGCAGCCAATGCGCGAAGCAATTTGCTGTGCGCCGCCCTGCGGGCCGCTTAAAAAGCGGGTGATCTCAAGCCCTGTGGCTTCTGACACGGTTTTACCCGTGGTACCGGTGGAAACAAGATTATATCTGCTTAAAATGCCGCAATAGGCAATGCAAAACTGCACCATAAGTTCTTTTTTGGTGTCGTGTGCGATCAAAGCAATAGTCATATTCAAAACTCCTTATATTTTTTTTGGATTTGGCAACAAAACAGGTTCTCCGCATAGGCGGCTTGCCGTTCGCAAAAAAGCGGCCAAGGATTTGCCGTGCGGTTTTAGAGTATGTTGAACCGAAAGAAACCCAAGTTCTTCCGATTCGGGAATGATCCCGATCAACTGCAGCCCCGCGCCGTCGATGACCTGGTCAATATTGTGAAAAACCCCTTTTTTCGACAACCGAAAGCGAAAACGATTGAGCAGCAATCGGGAAGACAGCCCCAACTCGTCAAGCCGGGCGCTGACCGCGGCGGCGTCCCTGACCGAGACGGGGTCGGCCGTGGCGACGGTAAGAAACAGGGCGTCCTGCGGCAGGCAGGTGTAAAGGGTAAAATCAAGCCCGGCGGGAAAATCGAACAATACGGTGTCGTACTGCCCGTCAACCGATTTCACAAAATTTGCGAAATTGAAAGGATCGATCATGCCGACCCGGTCGGGGGCGGGGATCAAAAAAAGTGTGTTTTGCCCGGGGACGGGATAAACCGCTTCTTCAAGCTCTTTGCCTCGCAAGATATCGGCAAGGTCGAATACAGCGGTGCGGTCAACGCCGAGCAAAAGATCTAAACAGCGAAGACCTTCGTCCATATCGACCAAAAGAACGCGTTTTCCTTTTCGGCAGAGGGCAAAGGCCAGCCCAACCGATACGGTTGACTTTCCCACGCCGCCCTTGCCGGAGGTCACGGCTATGAACTGACTCATTGGTAAACCTCGATTCATAACAGATACTATTTTATCACAACGTCTATTTTTTGTCAAACCATATTCCTGAAATTTTATTTTAAAACCGTAAAGGGCAAATCGGCCTCGGATTTATTATAGTCCGAAAAGAAATAGGCGTCTAAAATTTCCTTTACAATGCCGCCCGCACCGGCGGTGGAAGCGCCGTTTTCCAGCACGACCGCTACCGCGATCTCAGGGTTGTCAAACGGGGCAAAAACAACAAACAAGCTGTGATCGGCCTTGTTGTTGACCTGTGAGGTACCGGTTTTGCCGCCTACTTTAATGGGGTAGGTGCTCAGGGTCGCACGGCCGGTACCGTCCTCGGTCACCGACAGCATGCCTTCCTTTACGGCGGACAGGGTGTTGGACGAAATCTCAACGGTGTTCAGCACTTCGGGATCGCTGTCACCGTATACGGCGGACATATCGTATGATACGATGCGGTTGATCAAGGTGGGCCGGTAACGGGTGCCGCCGTTGGCCAGTGTGGCAATATAGTTAGCAAGCTGTAAGGGAGTAAAGGCGTTTAATTGCCCAATGGCGATCTGCAAGGTGTCGCCGGTGCCGTTGCTTTTGGGCTCTAACAGGATGCCGGCGCTGTCATCCACCTCAATGCCGGTGGCAACCCCCAGACCAAACTGTTTGTAGGTATCAGTCAAGGTCAAAGCGCCGACCCGGCGGCCGAGCTCAAAAAAGAAATAGTTACAGCTTTTGGCCAATGCCTTGGTCAGGTTGATACTGCCATGATAACCAAGACAACTCGGCTGATAATCGTCAAAATAGCGGTAGGTGTGTAAACAACGAATGGTTTCGCCCCGTGAATACAATCCGTTTTGCATGGCGGCCACCGCCACGGCGGGTTTAATGGTGGAGCCAATGGGGTAAACACCCTGAAAAGCACGGTCGGTCAGGGGCTTTGCCGAATTTGCCACCAGGGAATCATAATTTTTGCCCAAGGTGGCGGAATCATAAGTAGGGTAGTTGGCGGCGCAAATGACCTGCGCGGAATCGATGCGCACCACCACCGCCGCGCCGGCTACCGCTGTGCCGCCTTTTGATTGCAGTTCTTTAACGGTTTTAGCCAGCGAATCCTGCGCGCTTCGCTGCATTTTTTTGTCCAGCGTCAGCATAACGGTTTTACCGGCGACCGGCTCTTTGGTGACGGCGCTTGACAAAATATTGCCCGACGCGTCAAGGTAATAGGTGATTTCGCCATCGGTGCCGCGCAGGTAATCCTCGGCCCATTTTTCTATACCGCTTTTGCCAACTTTATCATTATAAGAATAGCCTTTTTTGCGGTATTCCTCCCAGTC
>CAJOQU010000007.1 GCA_905236975.1 uncultured Clostridia bacterium | reverse complement strand
CCGCACCCCGTCTGAGCACATAGGCAGCATGCCGATAGCCACGCATTCGCCGTGATAAAGGTTTTGCATGCCGTTCATGCTTTCAATGGCGTGCGCCAGCGTATGCCCGAAATTCAAGACCTTACGCAGACCGGCTTCTTTTTCGTCCTGCTGCACAACATCGCGTTTGATTTTTAACGAGCCTTCGATGATGCGATCAAGGTCACATTCCTCTTTTTCAAACAAGGCAAACAATGCGGCATCAAAGGTCACGGCCATTTTGACCGCCTCGGCAAGACCGTTGGAAATTTGCCTTGGCGGCAGGGTATTTAACGTATCGGCGTCGATCACCACCGCTTTTGGGGGATAAAACGCGCCCACAATGTTTTTATAGCCGCAAAAATCAATGGCGACCTTGCCCCCGATGGAGGAATCGACCTGCGACAGCACCGTGGTGGGAATATTGTAAAAATCCACGCCGCGCATGTAGCTTGCCGCCGCAAAACCCGCCATATCGCCCACAACGCCGCCGCCGACCGCCACCACGCAGTCACTGCGGGTAAGGCCGTGACGAACCGCCGCCTCTAACAAAGACTTATAGGTATCAAAACACTTGGAGGGCTCACCCTCCGGCACGGTGACCACCAGCGGTGCCTTACACTGCGCGGCTACGGTTTTGGCGTACTGTGCCGGAACGCCGCTGTCGGTCACGATCAACACCCGGCGGTCAAGATTCAGCAGTTCGCCTGCTTTTTGCAATGCGCCGCGCTCTAAAAAGATGGGGTATTCCCCCAACGCGGTTTTAACGGGTATGTTCATTGGTCATTCATCCTTTAGTATGATTTCTTTTTCAAAGCTGCCCACCACGCGCACACTGCGGCATTTCTCCTTTAGCTCGCGCAGCATGGCTTTGCCGTCTTCGCTTGCGATATTGCCCTCGCCCTCTACATAAAAATAGTAGCTCCAAATCAATTCCTTGGTCGGGCGGCTTTTTAAAGCGCGCATATTGAAGCCGTATTTACCGATGGCGGCAATGGCCTCGCTTAAAGCGCCGGCTTCGTCCGACACGGTAAACAACAGGATAAAACGGCCGTCGTTTGCATTTTCTTTTTTTGCCACGCGGGAGAAGACCGCAAAACGTGTGGTATTGCCGCCGCTTTGATTGATGTGCGCCTCTAACTTTTTAAGACCAAAGACCTTAGCGGCTTCATCACTGCCGATAGCGGCAAGATCGTGCCGGCCGGATTCCGCCACCTGCTTTGCCGCCACGGCGGTGTTGACCGCCTCCCGTGTTTGAAAGCCGTGTTTGCGAATGTAGGACGCGCACTGACCCAGCGCCTGCGGATGGCTGATGACCGTTTTCACCTGATCCATGGTGGTGCCTTTGATCGCCAATAAATTCTGCACCACTTCGATATCATAAACGCCGTTGATGTAAAGCGAACCGAAAAAGGCAAGATCCATCACCTGTCCCACATCGCCGTTGGTGCTGTTTTCAATGGGCAGGATCACACAGTCGCACTCACCATTCACCACCGCATCGTAAGCGGCCTTAAAATCGGGGTAAGGCAGGGTGATCGCGTCCGGGAAGACCCGCCGTGCGGCGATGTTGGCAAACGCGCCTTCCACCCCGCTGTATGCCACCCGCATGCCCTCCAGCAACCGGTGCTGGTAAGCCTTGGAAAGCTCCATATTGTTCTGCAAAAAGTTGATATAATAAGACTTCAGTTGTTCGTTTTCGACCAGACGCGCATTTTGTTTGAGAATCTGCTCCTCACGCGCGGGGTCGGTCACCTGCAAGCCGTTTTCTTTTTTATAGGCGGCGATGACCCGCACCGCCTCCATGCGTTTCACGAACAACGCCGCCATTTCACGGTCGATCTCGTTGATCGTTCTTCTTGCGTTTTCAAGGTCTGTCATATTGTTTCTCCGTTCCCTCGGTATTCCTCTATCAAAGCTCGAAAAGCGGGCAAAGACCGCTCGATCATTTCCGGTTTTACACAATAGCAAATGCGCACATATCCCTCGCCCCCGAAGTCATCCCCCGGGACCAAAAGCAGTTCATACCGTTTGGCCTTTTCACAAAAGGCGGTCGCGTCAGGCTCGGGCGATTTCACAAACAAATAAAACGCGCCGTCCGGCCGCACCACGGTGTAGCCGTAAGAAGTCAGGGCTCGGTAAAACAGGTCGCGGTTGTGCTTGTAAACGGTCAAATCCGGCAAAACGTCCACACATTCCCCGACCGTGTATTGCAGTAAGCTTGGCGCGCAAACAAACCCCAGCGCCCGCCCTGCGCCGCAGACCGCCGCGTAAACTTCACCGCAATCGCGCACCGTAGGAGATACAAAAATATAGCCGATCCGCTCGCCGGGCAGAGAAAGAGATTTACTGTAAGAATAGCAAACCAGCGTATTCTCGTAAAAGGCGGGAATATACGGCACCTCCACCCCATAGGCAAGCTCACGGTAGGGTTCATCGGCAAGCACAAAAATGTCATGCCCGTATTCGGTCTGCTTTTGCTTTAACATGGCCGCCAGCGCCTGAATATTTTCTTTGGTAAAGACCGCACCCGTGGGGTTGTTGGGAGAGTTGATCAAAACAGCCTTTGTATGCGGAGTGACGGCGTTTTTCAGCGCGTCAATATCCAGCTGAAAATCGTCCGCACGGCATTTGACCGTAACCACCTTAGCCCCCGCCTTTTCGGCAAACACCCGATACTCCGGAAAAAAGGGAGCCGGCAGAATCACCTCATCCCCCGGGGTAATCAGCGCCGTCAGGGAAATGGTTAAAGAAGCCGCCGCGCCGCAGGTCATGTAGATCAGATCGGGTGACGCCGCCACACCGAAACACCTTTCAATATGACCGGCAACGGCCTTGCGCACGCCTGCATCCCCCTGTGCCGAAGTGTAGCCATGCAGCGCCACGGGATCGGCCGTATCTAAAAGCCGCCGCATGGCATCGGTTACTGCCGCGGGGGTGGGAAT
>CAJOQU010000006.1 GCA_905236975.1 uncultured Clostridia bacterium | reverse complement strand
GCCGATAAAATTCTGGAACAGATCGAACGCTCCATCAAATCAAAAGAGCCGGTGGTGCTGGAGCGCATCCGCTGTGATGAACCCGAATCCATTGTAAAGCCTTATGTGGAGCAGGCTTTTTCGGTGGCACAGCCCATGTTCTGTTTTGGCTTTAAAGAACCGGTAGACGCCCCCGAGCGCACCGCACAGGAAAAGATTGCCACTTCCATGCTGGCTGAGATCATCGTAGGTTCGGCTTCTCCCCTATACAAGACCCTGACCGACGAAGGGCTTATCAATGATGAATTTTCGTTTGAGTATTTCACCGGTCACGGTTATGCCGCTTTGATTTTTGAAGGCGAATCCGCCGACCCCCGGCGCGTGGCTGAGGCCATCAAGGCCGAGATATCGCGCCTGAAGCATGACGGTATTGATGAAGAGTTGTTCGCGGCGGTGCGGCAAGGCATGTACGGCGGCGCCATTCGTGCGTTCGGCAGCGTCGAGGCCATTGCCATGCAGGCGGTAAACTGCGCGATGTTCGGCGGCGGACTGTTTGATGAGATTGAATACCTCAAAGCCATTACGACCGACGATCTGACAGCGCGTCTTACCCTGCTTGACAATGAAAGATCGGTGCTTTCGGTCGTCAACCCGACCGCGTAAGAGGGAGTTGCCATGAGTTACGACGTTGTGATTTTCGGCATAAAAATGACCTTGTCCCCCGTGGCGTTCAGCATTCCGCTGGGCTCCAGGCACTGGGATATTTACTGGTACGGCGTGATCATTGCCACCGGCTTTTTGCTGGCGCTGATCTACGGTATGAAAAACGCCAAGCGTTTCGGCCTGAACACCGACCGCATGCTGGATGTGATCTTGGTCGCCACGCCGGTCGCTATTTTATCGGCGCGCACCTATTATGTGATCTTTGACGGACAGCCCCTCTCCGGCATTGGGGATTTCTTTGGTTTCGGTGATTCCTCCGGCTTTGCGGGGCTTGCCATTTACGGCGGGGTCATCGGCGCGTTCGCGTCGGGCGCGGTGATGTGCAAAATCCGAAAAGTTAATATTTTGGATATGTTTGACGTTGCGGCGCTGGGTTTTTTGATTGGGCAAGGCATTGGCCGTTGGGGCAATTTTGTGAATCAAGAGGCCTACGGCGGCTTTACCGGCAGCAGCTGGTGGGGCATGGAAAGCACCAAAACCATTGCCGAAATGGGCGAAGGGCTGGTGCATCCCTGCTTTTTGTATGAATCCATTTGGTGTTTAACGGGCTTTTTGATCCTGCACCATTTCAGTAAAAAACGCCGTTACAGCGGGCAGATCGTTTTACTTTACGGCGTGTGGTACGGCTTTGGCCGCACCCTTATTGAGCTGCTCAGAACCGACAGCCTGATGCTCGGCAATTTACGGGTTTCCTGCCTGTTGTCGGCGCTGTTATGCCTTATTTCGGCGGTTCTTTTGGTTGTTTTAAACCGCCGCTTTGCCGCCTTGACGGAAAACGCCGCTTACCACTCCATTTTGGAGGAAGACCCCGACTCTGCCGCAAGCGGCGAAACGGAGCACCCGGAATCGGACGAGCTTGCCCAAAACGATACGGAAAATGAAGATTTACAAAATGATGAAACCGAACCCGAAACGGAGATGCAGAAGGATGAGTAAACGAATCGACGGAAAACAAATTTCATTGGAGGTAAAGGAACGCGTTCGCCTTGGTGTGCAAGAATTAGCCGCACAGGGCGTCTCGGTCGGCCTTGCCGTGATCATTGTGGGGGACGACCCCGCCTCCAAAATTTATGTATCTAATAAAAAGAAGGCCTGCGAAGCACTGGGCATTGACTCCCGCGAATACGCCCTGCCCGCCGATACCGCACAGGCCGACCTGCTGGAATTGATCGACCGCCTGAACAAGGACAGTCACATCAACGGTATTTTATGCCAACTGCCGCTGCCAAAGCATTTGGATGAAAAAGCCGTGATTGCCGCCATCTCCCCCGAAAAGGACGTTGACGCCTTTCATCCGCATAACGTTGGGCGCATTATGATCGGGGACTATGATTTTGTACCCTGCACCCCGGCCGGTATTATGGAAATGCTGGCGCATGAGAACATATCGGTCGAGGGCAAAAACTGCGTGGTGATCGGCCGTTCCAACATTGTGGGCAAGCCTATGGCCATGTTGTTGCTGCACCAAAACGGCACCGTGACCATTTGCCATTCCAAAACCCGGAATTTAAAAGAAATCTGCAAGACAGCCGATATTTTGGTGGCTGCCGTTGGCAAGGCAAATTTTGTCACAGCCGATATGGTTAAAGAAGGCGCCGTGGTGATCGACGTCGGTATGAACCGCGCAGACGGCAAGCTATGCGGCGATGTCGATTTTGCCGCAGTCGAGCCCAAGGCCGCGGCCATTACGCCCGTGCCGGGCGGCGTAGGTCCCATGACCATCGCCATGCTGATGCAGAATACCTTGACCGCCGCAAAACGTCAGGCGGGAATGCCTGTAAAAGACCGCTGAATACGGCAAATACGGCATACTAAAGCAGAAAGGAGCGCATAACGGTTGCTCAAAAAATATATTTACCTGTTTTTGTGTGTTTATCTGTTGATCCTTCCTGTTTGCGCGGCCGAAAGCAACGCGGTTTCTCTTACACCGGGCAATGACTTTTCGGTCTATGCACAGGATCCCGCCGCGGTGGCTGAAATTGTCGGTCTGCCGCAGGATGAGCTTGCGGATTTTTGTAATGAACAGAATATTGTATACCTTGCCGTCAACCGTGACAACACCCGGCAGATTCGCGTCTCGGTCTATGAGACCGCCTTTTCCGAAAATGTGGGCAATCTGTCTGCCTTGTCGGATGAAAAAATCACCGCCCTTGTGCCGCGTATGACCGGCGGTACGCACGGTGAAGTGGTCAAAAACGGTGGACAAAAATTTTTAAAAGAACAATTGCGCTCAAGCGACAGCGGCGGGGATTATATTTTGACCCGTTACACCACCGTGGCCGCCAAAAAAATCTATCTGCTGGCCTTTTACACCGCCGTCGGCACTCCACAGGAGGATGCGGAAATCATTTTTGCGACCTATTCCTCCCCTGATTTTCTTGGCGAGGGGGCAAAAACGCCCGCCCGCTACGGCGGCTGGATCCTTGCGGCCATGGTGCTGTTATTCGCCGTTTCGGGATTTTTGGTTTTCACCCTGATCCGCGATATACGCGGTGACCGAAAAGATGCGGACGAGAATGATACCATCGACGAAACATAGTATATTCTATTCACATACTAATGAAAGCACTTTTGGCCGATTATGCCAAAAGTGCTTTTCATCATGAAACTTTATATTGAACTCGCCTATTTTTGTAGATCCTTTTGATCATCTGCATCTTCCATATTATCCAATGCGTATCGACAACACTGCAAAACAAGAAGATTAAAAGAGATATTATTCTTCGCGGAAACTTCATTCAATTTTTCAAATAGCTGTTCCGTAAAGCGTACTGTCCTTGAAATATTCGCACTCTTTAATTCGTTTTCTATCTTAAACAATTTCATCACCCAACATTATTTTATGCTCATAATAGGTTATAAATATATAACCATTTATGGTTGCATTTTGAGAAGTGTTGTGATATAATATCTTTGGTGAGAGCATCATGAAGTGTGAAAATTGTTATTGTATTTATCAAGAAGACGGCGAGTGTTTATTGCGGGAAATCACTTTGGATATTACCGGGCTGTGCGAATCATGTATTTATCTTAATCTCGATGAAGATGAAACGAATCGTTTAAAAATCGCCGCACGGATTCGTTTGGAAAACGATGACTAAATTTCAGGAGTTTTATAATGGAACAGGGAGCGTCAAGCGGCGCTCCCTGTTCCATT
>CAJOQU010000005.1 GCA_905236975.1 uncultured Clostridia bacterium | reverse complement strand
TCCTGATATTCATCGACCATGACCTCGTCAAAACGGTCTGTCAGGCGTTCGCCGCCCTCGCCGCAAAGGAGCGCCAGCGCCAAATGCTCGGTATTATGAAAAGTAAAGATATTGCGGCGCCGGTATTCCTCAAACAGTTCCCCTTCAAAGCGCTTTAACAGCTCGGAAAGCACCCTCACCGGGTCGGAGAGGGTTTGCAGTTGCGCCGCGACCGACGCTTGATCTGCGTAAAACAAGGCGGCAAGATCGTTAAACGCACCGTTTAAAAGCTCCCTTGCTTCCTTCGCGGCAGCGCTTTCGAAAGAGCCGGCGGCGGTGCGGGGAAATTTAGGCAAAAAAGTTGTGGAGACCAGGTGATACACGCCGTCCCAGTCCCTTGTTTCGGCAGCCTGTTTTAACTGTTTGACCTTATCGGCCGCAAGCGCGAAATCCTCATAATAGCGTTTTGCCTGATCTTCATCGCCAAGCAGGATATCCAGCGTATTGGTAATCACATTTTGCATATCCCCGGCCGTTCGGCACGCTTTTTGAAACGCATAATCCACCCAGACCGACCGGGAATCAAACGCGGCGTAAAGCGCGGCAAGGCGGTCAAACCAGGCGGTCGGGTCAACCATCTGGCGGCTGTAGTCGTAAAGCCGAAGGACAAGGTCTTTCAGATCCCCGTCATCATAATCGGCGCCGACCAATTCCAACAGGGCAAAAAAGGCCGGGTCTTTTTGCTCGTAATAATCGTTTAAAACGCGGTCTAAAACCGATTCGTCCAAGGGGCGCAGCGAGAAACCGTCGCTGATTTTAAAATCGGGTGAAACCCCCGCCTGTTCAAAATTTTCGCGCACCAAATCAATACAAAAGGAATCAATGGTGCAAATTTTTGCCCCGGCAAACAACTGCTTTTGCCGCAACAGGCTGATATCCTGTGGGTGCGCACGGCACTCTTGATCCAAGCGTTTTTCCAGTCGTGCCTTCATTTCAGCGGCGGCGGGGTTGGTAAAGGTAACGATCAGCAGGCGGTCGGCGCTGACGGGGTCGATCGGATCGGTCAAGCGGCGCATAACACGCTCGACCAGCACGGCCGTTTTACCGGAACCGGCGGCGGCAGAGACCAGTAAATTGGGGGCGGCGTCAATGGCTTTTTGCTGTTCTGCGGTAGCTCTAAAGGGCATCGGGTTCTCCCCCTTTCATGCGGTCGAAGGTCTCATCAAGACTAAGCGGCGGAACTTTGTTGTTCGGTTTGTCCTCGCGGCCGCAAATGCTTTTATAATCACAGTATTGGCAGGCGGCGGACTCCCGTCCATCCATTGGCGTAACGCCGATGTCTCCCCCTGCAATGCGACGGCCGGTATCGCTCATCAGGCGTTCAATAAGGTCAAAAATCTCTGAAAACCGTTCCGATTCAATGAAGGAGGTACAGCGTTTATCCAAATTGCCGCTTTTGGTCAGGGCGTACCTCGGGATAAATTTGCCGGATTTTTCTTTATCCATAGCGGCAACCAGATTTTCATCCGCCCGCACAAGGCCGTTCATGGAAAGACCGTTTTCGGCCTTATCACGTTTAGCGGGCATGTAAAGGATCCCGGCCGCCTTTTCGTCCGGCAGTCCGGCGGCGCGAACGGCGGCATACAGGTAGATCAGCATTTGCAAATTCAGCCCAAACAGGATATCGGGCAGTTTGAATTTTTTACTGCCGGTCTTGTAATCGATCACACGGATGTATCCGTGGTAAGCGTCTACCCGGTCGATGCTGCCCGTTAAGGCAATGCGACCGTCCTCAAACGGGAAAATCAGGGTGGGAAGATCGCCTCCCGGGCCGATTTTCATTTCACAAGCCATCGGTTCAAAATCAGATTGTGCAAATTCCTCGATCATATGCCAGACCACGTCTTTCAGCGATCGGGCGATACAGGAAACCAAAAACGCCGCCCGCGCCCCGGCGGTGGAACGATACCCCGCGATGCCGTCCAAATAATCGGTTATATACTCGTCCACCAAGGCATCGGCCTGTTCACGGGTAAGCCGGGTCATGGTTTGTTTATGCTCGTTCACCAAACGTTCCAATACATAATGCGCAATGGTGCCGCGCTGTAACACATCAAACTCAGCCGGGCGTAATTTTTTTGCTTTCAGACCATACAGGCAAAAAAAGGAGAAAGGACAGCGGTGGTAACGGTCAAAGCGCGAGGCGGACATGCGTATCTCCTGCCCAAACAGTCGTTCTGCGGCAGAACGTGAGAGAGCGGGGCGTATCTCGCCGAGGTTGTTTGTTAAAGCCTCTATTTTCACACGCGCATCGGTTGTAACCAGCGCCGCCCGCAAGGCGGAAGCATCCGGCGCGTTTTGGCCGAGGGTGCGGCAATAGCGGGCGTAAGCACTTGGCACGGTCTCAGGTAAGGTTTCGGGCTCAAGGGTTTCAGACGGTTCAAAAACCAAGCGGCAAGGCAGTTGTTCTACAATCTCGCTTACAAAGGCGGCAGGCTCCAATGCGGCGCCCGTGACGTCGTGCCGGGAGTAGGATAAAAACAGCTTGTCCGACGCACAGCAAAGATTGCCGTAGACCAGATATTGCTCATTGATGACAGCTGTCATGCTGTCATCCGGCAGGTCAAGCCCCAAAGCGATCAATTTTTTCCGTTCATTCCCGGCGAGAATCCCGGTAGGCGACACCGTTTTCGGAAAAATGCCCTGATTGGCGCCAAGCAAAAAAGCGACCTTAGGGCGCGAAGGGCGAATGCGGTCGGCGGCGCCGAAGGTGACCTCATCCAGCATGCGGGGAGTGGTTCCCACCGTTTCAAATGAGACCGATAAGGTCAACGCTTCCAGAAATTCCGATTTTGACAGGTTTTTATCGCCGTAACAGCGTGCCATACTGTCAAACAACTGCATCCATTTGGCATATGCCTGCCGAAAAACATCTTGTGAAAATTCGGGGTACTCTTCTTCAAAACGAAGAGACATATCAGCTAATTTTTCAGCAACACCGCAGTGTTCCAGCAATTCCACCACAGCCGCCGCCATATCGGCCGCCGTGCCGGAAAACGCCATTTCAAAATCTGTAAAAACCGAAAGCGCCTTTTGTCTGAGCGCGTTGATGGCAGTCAGTGCTTCGGCCTGCTGACGTTCCTCCTCCGGTTCGGACACAAAGCCGCGGGGATCCATATCCCATTCCCGGTGCCAAAGCTCCCCGTCGATATGCCAAAGGGTGGTGTAATTTTCAAGTGTGGCGATCTCATCATAAGTGAGTGTACCCAGGCCGGTTTTATGAAAGCGTAAAATATTCTCGGTCGAAGGGGTGATCGCCGCCTGCACCGCAGCCAACACCGCCGACGAAAGCGGAAAGGCTGAAAGCGGCAGACGCTTATCACAAAAGACCGGTATGCCGTTTTGCGAAAGCGACAGCGTAACAGCCTCCTCATAAGGCTCGGCATCCCGCGCGATCAACACAAAATCCCGATAGCGATAGCCCTCGGTTCGTACCAATCGGCGGATGGTACGGGCGGCGAACTCGGCCTCATCATAAAGGCCGGCGGCAGCGCACAGGGTAATGGCACCGTCCTCCGGCGGGCGATCCGGATTTTCCCCTGCCAGCAGGCGTTCCAAAGCGGAAAGCGACGGGGCGGCAACATGGCTGTCCTTCAAAACGATGGGTTCCGCAACCGCTTGCCCGTAGCGGCCGGCGGCGTTTTTAATCCGTTCGACCGCCGTGCGAATATTGTGATACACGTTGTATTCCCGATCAAGCGCCGGGTCATTGGTTAAACTGACAAAAACATCGTCCGCCTGCGACATAATGCGTTCAATGATGGCGTACTGCTGGCCGGTAAAGCCCTTGAAAGAATCCAAAAACACAGTTTTGCCCTCAAAATACGGGCAATGCTCCAGCCGGCGGTACAACTTGGTCAGGCTGTCTGCCGGATCAATAAATTTTTCACCCACCAGCATATCATAGGCCTCATAGATCAACGTGAGGTCATGCAGTTTATTTTGCAAAGCCGGGTCTTCGGCAAGCAAAGCGGCCTTTTTCAAATCTTCGGGAGTCAGAGCGTTGATCTTCAGTTCCCCTACCGCGTCCAGCATGGTTTTTGCAAACGAAACCGATCGGCAATAGCGCCCCCAAAGGGTCAATTCCGATGAAATCGAACGCAGTGCGCGACTCATGAAAATGACCTTGTCCGCCTGCGAAAGAACGCGACCCGCCATGCCGCCTGCCTGTCGCGCCACTTCATCGCACAAGCGCGTAAAACTCATCACGGCGACGCGCTGCGCGTTTTGATCGCCTAAAGTTTTTAAAACGGCACGTTCGCTTTCAAACGAAAACTGTTCGGGAATCAAAAGAACCGATTCCTTCCCTGCCGCGGCAAGGGCATGAAGACGCGAAAGAACCGCGGTGGTTTTTCCGCCGGCGGGGCGTCCGAAAAGAAATTGCAGCATGGTTTCACGTCCTTTTTTCCGGTTTTATACAAAAATCAACGGCAACAGCAAAAAACCGGCTACCGCAGGCATTCCAAAAAGCGCGGATCCCGCCGCTGTATACCAATTGATGGGAACATGCACGCCCGTAAACCGGGTAGTCAAATCGGCGGCCGCCAGCGCCAACAGCCCCAAAAGGGCATTCAACAACAAAAGCTTCAGCGGCTTTCGGCTTTTCAGTGCCAATATCAAAATCGAAAGTTCGGTCAAAGTCAACAGACCGATTGCAGAATCCAAAAAGATTTTCAACATCATCACCTCATAAAAAAATATGAGGTGATCTGCTGTTTTATGAGGAAAAAATCAAATGCCTGTACCGTCAAAACAGGGAATATATTCCCCGCGGGCGCTTTCGCGTTCCTGGATATAGACGTTTTCAAAGCCGGATGCTAAAATATAATCCAAGACCTTGTCATACTCCCGCGCGGTCACACGGCGATCGATCGGCGGCATGGATTCGGCCTTTCCGCAGGGCAGGTACTGGCTCATGAGGCTGAAAGCCGCGCCGGGTGTGTTTTGCCGCACCCAATCAAATACCGCCATGGCCTCGCGTGTGCCCTGCGGTAAAAGCAGGTGCCGCACAATCATCCCTTTTTGCATCACGCCGTTTTGCAAAATATTGTGCGGTTGCTGTGCATAGCCTTCCAGAATCGCGGCAACGGCTGTTGACGGATAATCCGCCGCGCCCGAATAAAGCCGCGCACGATCGGAAGACAAATATTTCAAATCAAATAAATAAATATCCACAAGACCTCGCAATGCCTGCAGCGCCTCAAGGCTGTCATATCCGCCGGAATTATATACCACCGGAATATGCGGGCGGTAAAGCGACAATGCCTCGACGATCGCCGCAACATAATGCGAGGGCGTTACCAAGTTGATATTCTCGGCGCCCTGTTCCTCAAGTTCGCGCATGATCTCGGCCAGGCGGCGGGTGGTGATGACTTTTCCCTGCCCGCCCTGTGAGATTTCCCTGTTTTGGCAAAAGACGCAACGCAGGGCACAGCCGCTGAAAAAGATAGTTCCGGAACCGCCGGCGCCGGAGATACACGGCTCTTCCCAAAAATGCAAAGCCGCCCTTGCCGCTTTGGGCAGCAAAGGCATGCCGCAAAAACCTTGTGGATTTTCGCGTTCGGTCCGTTCGGCGTTACACCGTCTCGGGCACAGACTGCACTTCATCCTGAGGGGTCGTTCCTTTCGGTTTTATTTCACAGATGCGGCGGCGCACCTGCACATCGTCAAAGGTCTTTTTAAAGCTGACCCGGCCGAAAAAGCGGCGATCACAGTTGGTGCAGGCAAACCGCGCCGAAAACCAGCGATTGCGATAGCGCCATTTATTGAGCCGTTTGGCTTTCGCACCGCAGACATCACAAAAAAACTCCAATTGTTTTGGATCGACCGCCGGGTCGTTTAAATTGGAAATCGGGTAGGGCTTGAACCGCAACCGTTTGTAAAACAACGGATCCGCCGTATCGCGAATCAAGGCGGTAAAACGCTCGGGGTCGTAACAACGCTTTAACAGCGCAGCGCACAGCAGGCTGTCGGCCTTGGCGGTATGTAATGGCAGATCGGCGGTGGCAATGTTAAAGAATTCCGCCGCCCCTGCAAGGGAAACTTGATTGGTATCGGTATAACCCAACTGCCGCATTTCGCCCTGCACAAACCGTTGCAGATCCAAAAATTTATTGATGGCAAATTTCGGACCGTCAGGCAATAATTTTTCCTCATTTTCCCGAATGGTGTAAAGGTCAGAGTCGCTCCAGGTCATGGTCACGGTATCGGTTCCCGCCCATTCGCTGTAAGCGGTCACCGCCTCGGTCAAAGGCAGACCGGCGCGCATCATTTCGGAGGTGATGCCCGTCAAGTTTGAAAAGCGCCCTGTCACCCGGTTGGAAAGCGAAGAGTGAACTGTAATCTCAAACGAGTCAACAGGATCAAACCGGTCATCCAATTTTACAGCGCCAATCTGTAAAATCTGATTGATAAAACGCTTTTCCGGTTTGAAATAAACGCTGTCCCACTCTAAGTCTAAAATAATGCAATTCATTGTTTTTTTCTTGACTCGGCTTTCATGCGTTCTTCCTTACCCAAAATGCGCTTACGCAAACGAATATGATTAGGCGTGATCTCAACCAGTTCGTCGTTTTTGATGAATTCCAGCGATTGTTCCAAGCTGAGTTTGCTTGGCGGGACCAGCCGCAGTGCATCGTCCGAACCGGCGGCGCGGGTATTGGTCATCTGCTTTTTTTTGCAAACATTGCAGACAATGTCTTCGTTCTTGGGATTTTCCCCCACGATCATGCCTTCATACACCGGGGTACCCGCTCCGATAAACAGCTTGCCGCGGCTTTGGGTATTAAATAAACCGTAGCCGGTGGCCTCGCCCGTTTCATGGGCGATGATCGAGCCGGTCATGCGTTGATCCAGCTCTCCCTTATAAGGCTGATAGCTGTCAAACACATGATTCATGATGCCGTTGCCGTTGGTATCGGTCAAAAACTGGGAGCGATACCCAAGCAGTCCCCGTGCGGGGATGGTAAATTCTAAATGCGAAACGCCGCCTTCACGCGTGCCCATATTTTTTACTCGGCGCGTCAATGTGCAGTGCAGAAGTATCCGTGAAG
>CAJOQU010000004.1 GCA_905236975.1 uncultured Clostridia bacterium | reverse complement strand
TCGCCTATTGCTTCAACTTCAGTAACAGCCGTGATTTTTCCGCTTGTTTCAAGATATTTGTCGGTGTTAAAACCGAGCAATATGATCCCGAATACAATCAGGATGATTCCTAAAGGCGCAAAAAAACGCGCCGGTCCTGTGTTTCTCATAAGTCTTGCGAATTTGTTTTCAATCGCCATAATGAATACCTTCCTATTTTATAATTTATTGAATCATTATAATATAATTTATCAGTAATTGTCAACTGAATTTTTTATAGAGTGCAACCATTTTGTCCTTATCGAGTGTAAGTTAAAGGGTGAAATTCAACATTTTCGGAAAATTCACAGATTACACTGGAAAAAACGGAATTTCGTTGTATAATAGAACTGACCAATAGTAGATCGAGGACTCGACATTCTTTGATCCAAAGTTCTTTCAGGTGCGGAAAAATCATAACCATAACATCAAGGTGATTTGTAATGTTTTCAAACACAATGACCTCGCCATCTACCGGGAATTTCCCGGCTGATCTTCAAAGGCTGAAAGAAGCTCTGCAAGCGGCCGACGCGGTTGTCATCGGCGCGGGGGCGGGGCTTTCGACCTCGGCCGGGTTTGTTTATACCGGCGAACGCTTCCAACGCCACTTTGCTGATTTTGAACAAAAGTACGGTTTTCACGATATGTACAGCGGCGGATTTTATCCTTACCGCGATCCCGAAGAGCTATGGGCTTTTTGGAGCCGTTACATTTACATTAACCGCTACACCGATCCGCCGAAACCGGTCTATGAACAATTGCTGGCACTGATAACCGGCAAGGATTATTTTGTGCTGACCACCAATGTTGACCACTGCTTTCAAAAGGCGGGATTTGATAAAAAACGCCTGTTTTACACGCAGGGGGATTACGGCCTGTTTCAATGCAGCGTTCCTTGTCATCATAAGACCTATGACAATGAGGAGATCATCCGCGAAATGTTTGTCACACAAAAAAACATGCGCGTCCCGACCGATCTGATTCCGCATTGCCCGGTCTGCGGGGAACCGCTTACCATGAATCTGCGCGCCGATGACAAATTTGTGGAGGACGAGGGTTGGCACCGGGCCGCTGAACGGTATGAAAATTTTCTGCGCACCCGCCGCGGCAAAATTTTGTTTTTAGAGCTCGGCGTGGGATACAACACCCCGATGATCATCAAATATCCATTTTGGAATATGACCGCCAAAAATCCGGACGCCACCTATGTATGCGTCAATTTCGGAGAAATTGAATGCCCTGAGCAGATTGCGGATCGTGCCATTTGCCTGAAAGCCGACATCGGAATGGTTTTAGAGGAAGTCGCACATGCATGATATTTGGAACCCATGGCACGGCTGCTTGAAGTACAGTGAAGGCTGCGACCATTGCTATATGTATTTTTTGGATCGTATGCGCGACCGCAACGCCGCCGACATTTATCAAACCAAAACCGGTTTTGATTACCCGCTTCAAAAGCGGCGTGACGGCAGTTTTCGCGTGCAAAGCGGGGAGTTACTGCGGGTGTGTATGTCGTCCGATTTCTTTTTAAAAGAGGCGGACGCCTGGCGAGACGGCGCATGGGAAATCATTCGCCGCCGTCCGGATGTAAAATTCTTTTTACTTACAAAGCGGGCGGAGCGGATTGCGGACTGTCTTCCGCCCGACTGGGGCAACGGATGGGAAAACGTCATGCTCAACGTCACGGCCGAAAACCAGCGCCGTGCGGATGATCGACTGCCGATCCTGCTTGATATCCCGGCCCGCCATAAGGGCGTCATGTGCGCACCGCTTTTGAGTGCGATCGATCTGCGTGAGTACCTCGCGGACGGGCAAATTGAACAGGTGATCTGCGGCGGTGAAAATTACGACGGCGCGCGCCCCTGCCATTTTGATTGGATCAAAGCCATGCGGGCGGCCTGTGTGGAGCAAAATATCACCTTCTGTTTTATTGAAACCGGAACGGTCTTTGTGAAGGACGGCAAGCGCTATCATATTCCAAATAAACAGGTGCAAAGCCGAATGGCCTTTCGCTCCGGCATGAATTTTACGGGAAAACCGATTTCCTGGCGATTGACCGATGAAAGCGGTCGCGTTATTCCGCAAGAAAAGCTCTATGTGCCGCATTACCGTGAACATTGCCGAGAATGTGCAAGCCGCTTGATTTGCAACGGCTGTTCCGATTGCGGCAAGTGCGGCAAGCCGTAACGGGGGTCAACACTCGCCGGCACAAGCGAAATACCCTTTTGCGGGGCGTTTCGCTTGATTTTTTCCCCTTGATTTCGTATAATAAAGGTATCAACTGATCGAGGGGATTATCGTGAAAAAAATTCTGTTTGTTATCGATGCCCAGCGCGGATTCATTCAAAATCAAACCACCAACGAGGTGCTTGCACGAATCGAGCGCCTGTTAGCCGCCGGGTTGTTTGACTGCGTGCTGGCAAGTGTTTACCAAAACAATGAAAGCAGCCCCATGTCGTGCCTGATGGGATGGCACAAAATGCTTGATAAAAAAGAGCAGGAGTTGGCGGGAAAGATCGAACCTTGTATTGATCATGCCATTTTGAAATCATGCTATTCCGCCGTAACGCCGGAATCTCTTGCACGGTTAAAGAGCGAAAACGGCGGCGAGCTCCCAAAGGCTGTGTTTTTGGCCGGATTTGATACCGAATGCTGTGTACTGGCGACGGCGATTGATCTTTTTGAACAGGGAATACGCCCCATTGTTTTGGCCGATTACTGCGGCTCCTCGGGCGGCAAAGAGCAACAGGAGGCGGGGTTGAAATCGCTTTTCAGCCTGATCGGCCGCAACCATTTTTATTATGGCGGCGTGACCGAAGCCTCCGATCTTGACCGTGCCCTGCAAAATGCCGAAGACCTGATTGATTCCTCACCTGCTTATCAAAACGAGCAGACGGTTTTAGATCTTTTGGTAAAAAAAGGCTGGCACATTACCTTTGCGGAATCCTGCACCGGCGGTCTTGCCGCGGCAAGACTGGTTGACCTGCCGTCGGCCTCGCAGGTGTTTAACGGCTCCTTTGTTACCTATGCGAACGAAGCAAAAATCGCACAGCTTGGTGTGAGCCCCTCGACCGTCAATCGTTTTGGCGTTGTCAGCGAGCCGGTTGCGGAAGAAATGGCGCGCGGCGCCGCCAAAGCCGCCAAAGCGCAGGTGGCCGTTGGGATTTCCGGCATTGCCGGTCCCACCGGCGGAACAGAGGAAAAACCCGTCGGCACGGTATGCTTTGGTTTTTTCTGTAATGGCAGCGTCAAGACCGCCACATGCCGGTTTGGTGATATCGGCCGCCAAAATGTGCGCGAAAGCAGTGTGGATTTTGTTTTTAAAAGCTTAGCGGAATGGCTAAGTTAGGAAGGTCGAATCCTGTCGTATCCACCATTTTCCGATAATTCACAAAACGTTAATCAAATCTTTGGGAAAATATGATAAAATACAAAAAGAAAAGAGGGATGAAATTGAACACCAAAGCAAACATCGATTTAGACGCCATCCATCCGCAGATTCAGCATCTGTCACAGCTTTGTTCTGAAAAGTGCATCATTGACCCTGAACTCTATTTAAAGCATCGGGTCAATCGCGGACTGCGTGACCTGAACGGAAAAGGCGTTTTGACCGGTCTTACCGAAATTTCCGAGATCGTCTCAAAGGAAACGGTAAACGGCGAGGAAGTGCCCTGCAAGGGTCAATTGTATTACCGTGGGTATGATGTAAAAAAGATCGTATCCGGCTTTATCGGCGATAAGCGTTTCGGCTATGAAGAAGTCGTGTATTTGCTTTTATTCGGCGAATTGCCCACCGCGGATCAGCTGGCCGAGTTCAATCATCTTTTGGCATCCTATCGGTCTCTGCCGGGTTCCTTTGTGCGGGATATCATTATGAAAGCGCCCTCCAAAAATATGATGAACTCGTTGGCGCGCAGTGTGCTGACCCTTTATTCGTATGACGCTGATCCCGACAATACCTCCATTCCAAACGTGTTGCGCCAGTGCTTACAACTGATTGCGCGGTTCCCGCTTTTATCGGTTTACAGCTATCATTCTTATAACTATTATTTAAAGGGCAACGACTGCTTTTTCATTCACGAACCGCGACCCGAGCTTTCCACGGCGGAAAATATTCTCTACATGCTTCGAATCGACGGGCAGTACACCCCGCTGGAGGCCGCGGTGTTAGACGCGGCGCTGGTGTTGCATGCCGAGCACGGCGGCGGGAATAACTCTACCTTTACTACCCATGTGGTCTCATCCTCCGGCACCGATACTTACTCGGCTATCGCGGCAGCTTTGGGATCATTAAAAGGACCCAAACACGGCGGCGCCAATATTATGGTCTGTGCAATGTTTGATGACATCAAGAAAAATGTACACGATTGGGAAGATGAGGAGGAGCTCGCCCGGTATCTGGAAAAGATTCTTCATAAAGAAGCGTTTGACAGAACCGGCCTGATTTATGGCATCGGCCATGCGGTCTATTCCATTTCCGATCCGCGTGCCGAGGTTTTTCAAAATTTCGTGAAAAGCCTTTCAGATGAAAAAGGGCTGCACAAAGAATATAACCTTTACTGCACAGTTGAAAAACTGGCGACTGAACTGATCGCCAAGGAACGCCGGATATATAAAGGCGTGAGTGCCAATATTGATTTTTACAGCGGCTTTGTTTATGAGATGCTGGATCTTCCACCCGAGCTGTATACGCCGCTGTTTGCCGTTGCGCGAATTGCCGGTTGGAGCGCACACCGCATTGAAGAACTTTTGAATGCCGGCAAAATTATCCGCCCCGCTTATTTGAACGTGAAAGAAAGGCGGGAGTATGTTCCCATGGCGGAAAGGACTGCGATTGCTTTATAGCTTTGATTTGCCGCTGTGGAATATTAAAAAACACGACTGAATAACGCGCCCGAAAAGGCGCGTTATTCAGTCTATCGAAAAACAAGATTTTTAAGATTTCGGCGGCGTTCAGCCGCGTTTTGGTTTTTCCGGCGACATAGTGGAGGATAACAGGCTCTTCCTAAACCCCAAAAAAATCAAACCAGTTCGCAACCGCCGACCGGGCGAATATTCAAAATACAGCAAGAATTTTCGCCAAAGACCGATTCGATCATGGTTTTATAAGCGTCCAGGCGTGCGGTCGGAATATAGCATTGAATGGTACCGGCAAATCCGCCGCCATGCACGCGGCAGGCGCCGTCGCCCTTTAAAAAGCGTTTGGTCAGCGCCAAGGCAAGGGGAAGACCCTGTTCCGATACCGACGAAGTGGAATATAGATTTTGTAAATAATCGTATGAAGATTCGCCGGATTCATTGACGAGCCTCAAAAATGTTTGAAAATCAGCGGCCTTCAGCGCCGCTTTTTGATCTCCTACGCGCTGTTGTTCATGGAAGAAGTGGAAAGCGCGCAATACAGCGCGGTCACCGCAGCTTTGCCGCAGATCGGCCAGTCTTTCGTAAAACCGTTCCTGATCGGCGTCACGCAAAAATTCTACACCGAGCGCCTGACTGATCTTGCTGCACTCCACGGTGATATCCGCATAATCCTGTGTAAGATCAGCGTGATTGCCGCCGGTATCTACCACGCAAAGGGTATAACCAAAAGCGTGCAGATCCAATTCGATTTTCTCGGTGACGGGATCGTTCGGATCATGAAAATCGGCATAAGTAAATCCGCCCAGCGAGCTTGCCATTTGGTCAAGCAATCCGCACGGTTTGCCGAAATATTCCCGTTCGGCAAACTGCGAGATCTTCGCGATGGTGATGGCGTCGGCCTTGCCGGAAAAAAACATTTCGTTTATAATATTGCCGATCAACACTTCAAAAGCCGCCGAGGAGGAAAGCCCGGAGCCTTTTAACACATTCGATGTGGTGTAAGCGCGAAAGCCGGAAAGGGGACAGCCCAACGCCGCAAAACGACTGCAAACACCGCGAATCAAAGCCGTTGCATGCCCATGCTCGGCCGGATCCGGCTCTAAATCGTCTAACGTAACAGCAGCCATTTTAAATCCTTCGGACTGGATTTGAATGGTACGGTCGCCGCTTGGCGCCACCACGGCGATCACATCAAGATCCACCGCGCCGGCTAATACGCTGCCGTGCTGGTGATCGGTATGGTTGCCGCCAATCTCGGTACGGCCGGGGGCGGAGAAAATACGAATGCCCTCCCGCTCGGGAAAAATTTCTTCAAAACGGTCAACCGCCTGGCAATACCGTTTTTTTGCGGCCGCCGCGTCGCCGTATAACATCACAAAACGGTCGTCATACTTGCCGTTTTGAATTGCCTGTCTGATTTCGGTCGTGTTCATATACAGATTCCTCCAAAAAATGGTTGAAAAACGCATTGCGCTTATTATATAATACTGGATGCGAACCTTTTTTGCAAGTCTTTTCTTTCGGAGGTGTTCGTTTGGCTTGTGTCGGCATTATTGCGGAGTTCAACCCTTTTCATAACGGGCACCGCGCCTTGCTGGAATATGCAAAAAATCAGGGCACGGTTGTTTGCGCCATGAGCGGCAATTTTGTTCAGCGTGGGGATGTCGCTGTTACCGATAAGCGCCTGCGCGCGCAGGCGGCGCTGCTGCATGGCGCGGATCTTGTCTTAGAATTGCCGCTGCCATATGCCATGTCCACCGCGCAAAATTTTGCGCTGGGCGGCGTTTCGCTATTGCAGGCCGCCGGATGTGATACTATTTTGTTTGGCAGTGAATGCGGGGATATTACCGCCTTACAGAATGCCTGTGATGTTTTACAAAGCACGGCCTTTCAAGAGCGGCTTTCCGCTTATCTTAAAACCGGCATGTCCTTCGCCGCCGCACGGGACAAAGCGGCTGATTTAGGCGATCTTTTATCCGCCCCCAACAACAATTTGGGGATTGAATACATGCTGGCGGCAAGACGAATCGGCTTGAATGTTCGTTTTCAAACCATCAAACGGCAGGGGGCAGGGCATCACGATGATACGCCCTCAGGGCGTTTCGCTTCAGCCACTACTTTGCGCGAACGCCTTTTGCACGGCGATTTTGAAGAATGCGCCCCGTATATGCCGAAAGAGATGCTCTCGTTGCTGGACCCTACCCGAATAGCCGATATTTCTCGACTTGAGCGCGCCATCCTTGCCGTTTTGCGTACCAAAACGCTTCAAGACCTGCAAACTCTGCCGGATCTCAGCGAAGGGTTGGAAAATAAACTATTTTCTGCTGTTTCTCTTGCAAATAGCTTGCAGGAATTGTATAATACTGTTAAAGTGAAGCGATATTCACATGCGCGGATACGCCGACTGGTGCTTTCGGCCTTTTTGGGGCTGGACAACGCCTTTTTCGGCAAGGTGCCGCCTTACGCCAGAGTGCTGGGATTCAGCAGGGCAGGGGAACGGCTTATCAGATCGGCAGCCGATTGCGCGTCTGTTCCTCCGGTTCTGCGCACGGGGGATATTGCCGCTCTTTCGGAATCGGCACAGCATTTATTTCAAACAGAATGCCGTGCGGCGGATTTGTACGCCTTGGCGTTTGAACCTCCCGGATCCTGCGGATCGGAGTGGACAGCAAAATTGATAAAATCGGAGTGTTGAAAATGGTCACTGTAAAAGAAATGGAAAGTTATAAAGATTACGGTCGGTGCCTGTGCATCACAAACGGCGTGATCGAGGCTTATGTCACGGTCGATGTCGGTCCGCGCATTATTCGATTCGGTTATGTTGGTGGGCAAAATATCATGTGTGATAATCGCGCCGCTTTGGGAAAAATGGTCGATCAGCAATTTACTGATTATTACGGCCAAGACCGCACCTGGGAAAATTTAGGCGGTCACCGCATTTGGGTGTCGCCCGAGTCTTACCCCGAAACCTATTATCCCGATATGGAGCCGGTTGCGTATGAAATAATCGAAAACGGCGCGATCTTTACACCGAATCCCGAAATTGAAAACGGCTTTGCCAAATCTTTGACAGTCCAAATGGATGCGGATGATGCCAACATGCAGGTCAAAATGACTGTCAAAAATATTTCCGACCAAGATCAAACCTTTGCGGTTTGGGGATTGTCTGTTTCCAATGCCGGCGGTACACTCATTATCCCAATGAATACCAACGATACCGGCCTGCTTTCCAATCGCATTATTTCTGTTTGGCCCTATACCAATATGAGCGATGATCGCCTTTATTGGGGTGACCGGTACATAACACTACGGCAGGATGTTGCCCCCAAGCCCATTAAGATCGGTCTTGACCTGAACTGCGGTCAAGTATATTATGTAAACCGGAATGACATTTTCTGTAAAAGTCATCACACCAATCATCCGAACGGCGTTTATCCGGACGGCGGTTGCTCGTTTGAAACCTATACCAATCAAAATATGATCGAGGTGGAAACTCTTAGCGAGCTGAAAACGGTCAAGCCCGGCGGGTTCAATGAATTGGTGGAAAGCTGGTCGCTCATAAAAAAGCCGTGTGAAGTTGATTTCAAGAGTGATGAATCCATTGACAATTTGCTTTCAAAAATATAAAAGGGAAATTCAGAATTTTGCATGAATAAGAACAAGCCCCCAAGTCTCACGAAAATTGCCGAGACTTGGGGGTGTTTCATCTTATTAAAAATTACGGTTTGCATATTCCGCACGGCGTATAACCCTGTGCAATTGCTTCATCGCGGCTATTGAAGGATAGTTTATGATCTTCTTTCATACCGGAAACGCTGCGACATGTCGGCAGATGAAACCGCATGGAATTGCTGTTGCCGATATAGGCTGCGGTCGTTGCGGTACCGGCGGTGATTGCGCTTGATTCCGTGCGGTAGCCGTTGACCGTGCCATCGGTCGAAAATTGCACCTCTACCTTAGGCGGTTCAGAGTTGTCTAACAGGGACGGGCTGCATCCGGCAAAGCTAAGCAACAGCAAACAACTGATGATCGTTGCAAATAATCGTTTCAACCAGTACACCCTTTCCGAATCATTTGGAAAAATTTGGATATTGTCATTATAATTCGTCCGACTGTAAAAATCAATACTTGAATCAAAAGGGGAAGTGCGGTATCATAAATAAAAAGGGGGAATGGCCGTGAATATTTACGCCAATGCCGAAAAACTGGCCGCGTTAAAAAACAAGGCCAATCATTTGCCGCTGACGCCCGGCGTGTATATCATGAAGGATAAAAGCGGCAAGATCATTTACATCGGCAAGGCTAAAGCGCTGAAAAACCGCGTAACACAATATTTCGGAAGCGGCAATCAGCACACCGAAAAGGTCAGGCGCATGGTCGCACAGGTTGACGATTTTGAAACCATTTTATGCGACAGTGAATTTGAAGCGTTGATCTTGGAAAATTCGCTGATTAAGCAAAATCAGCCGAAATATAACATTCTTTTAAAGGATGATAAGGGCTATTCTTATATTCATATCACAGCCGATAAATGGAAACGCCTTGCCGCCGCTAAATCAACCGAGCAAGAAGGGGATTACATTGGCCCCTATAATTCTTTTTATATTGTGCGCGAAACGGTGGATGAGACCCGTAAAATTTTTAAATTGCCCGATTGTACCCGCGATTTTGATAAAATTTCCAAACCCTGTTTAAACTACCACATCGGCATCTGTTCGGCGCCCTGCCGTGGAAAAATGCCGCTGCGGGAATATTTAGATACCGTCGACGCGGCGGTGGATTTTATTCGTCACGGTGATAAAAACGGCGCTTTGCTTGACGATCTGCGGGCAAAAATGGAGCAGGCGGCCGAAAATTTGCAGTTTGAAACTGCCGCCGTCCTGCGGGATCGCATTACCGCCATTGAAAAAATTCGTCAAAAACAAAAGGTTGTGCGGGCGCCTTACAAGAGCGAGGACGTCATCGCCTCGGCTTTTATCGGCGAGACGGCCTGTGTAGAGGTCATTTTATTTCGTGACTACCGTTTGGTGGATAAGCTTTCTTTCCTGATTGATGGGGTCACTGACCGGCAGCTGCTGTATGCCGAGTTTTTAAGCCGCTTTTACAGCGACCGCGCCGATCCGCCTTCGCGCATCCTGATTGATGAGGAAGAGGATCGCACCGCGCTGGAGGATTGGCTGACCGAAAAAGCCGGGCGTAAGGTAGTGTTTTTAACGCCGAAACAAGGGGAACAAAAGCAGTTGCTTGACATGTGCTTAAAAAACGCGGCAGAAACTTTGTCGGCACAGGCCGGGCGCACAGGCAGGGAAATGTCTGTCTTAAATGAATTAGCACGTCTGCTTGGTCTGAAAACCGCTCCCCGCCGAATCGAATCATATGATATTTCCAACACCGCCGGCAGTGAAAACGTGGCGGGCATGGTGGTGTTTATGGATGGACGCCCCTATAAACCCGCTTATCGCCGGTTTCAGATCAAAAGCTTTTCTGGGCAGGACGATTACCGTTCCATGGCCGAGGTATTGGATCGCCGCTTTACAGAGTATGAAAAAGGGGAGGACGCGGAGTTTGCCAAACTCCCCGACCTGATCTTGTTGGACGGCGGACAGGGGCAGTTGTCTGCCGTGCTGCCGGTACTGAAACGCCACGAAATCACCGTGCCGGTGTTCGGCATGGTCAAAGACTCCAAGCACCGCACCCGCGCCATTTCTTCGCAGGGCGGAGATATTGCCATCAAATCCAACCGCGCCGCCTTTACCTTTGTTACCAATATTCAGGACGAGGTGCACCGTTTTGCGATCGGATACCATAAAAACCGCCGCAGTAAGGCGATGCTGAACAGCGAGCTTTTGAATATTGAAGGCATCGGAAAAGCCCGAGCCGCAGCCCTTATGAAAGCGTTTAAGACCGTCAAGGCCATCCGTGAAGCATCGGTAGAGGAATTGACCGCCGCACCCGGCATGACCCAATCTGCCGCTGAGAGTGTTTACGGATATTTTCACGGTTTATGAAGAATATGTGAATTTTTTGTTGACAAGTGGTAAAAGTTGTGCTATCCTATCTCCATATGGTAGAGGGGTGGCAGGTCAATAATACCGCCGCTTGCGGGTTGGAGTTCTTGCGCGATTTACCTGTATCCGATATGATACATCACCTTGGAGACTGCTATGATTTACGATTATCAAAAACAAGTACACAGCGCACTTGCCGTTTTTGATGTGGCAGGAGATTTCGGAACAATTTCCGATTCAATTGTGCAAGACGGCAATACTCTTTCCGCCTCATGCGGTGGGGTGGAGGCTTGCGCGATTTTTGAGGAGAAAAACGAAGGCGTCTTTCTCCGCAGAGATGTAGTTTCCAATCATTCGGGCAGTACGGTTCAGCTCCGTGCGGCGAAATCGGTTTTTGTGATGGATGGCGCTTCATATGAAGTATATACGCAGTCCAACACCTGGCGCCGGGAAAGCGAAGGCTCCTGGCAGCGGCTGAATACGGGGATCATCAGCGAATGCCGCACCAATCGAACAAGTACCGGGTGCACTCCCATGATCGCCTTATGGAACGAGCAGCTTTCCAAAGGCATCGTTTTTCACCTGTTACCGTTTTGTGCATACGAGCTGCGCGCTTTTTACGGTAATTTTCATGCTCAAACAAGAGAATTGATCGTGGAAATCGGAATCTGCGACCACTGTTTTTCTTACCCCTTGCTTCCCGGCGAGAGCTTGGAATTGCCAAATGTTCTGTATTATGAGTTTCATAATAAAACAGACCTCGACGCGTATAAATTGCACCGTTATTGCAATCAAACCCTTCCCGCCTATGCTATGCCGGTCGTCTATAACACATGGCTTTATGTATTCGACCACTTGACCTTTGAAAAAATCGAACAACAAATTACTCCGGCAGCGGATCTCGGCGCAGAGTATTTTGTTATCGATGCGGGCTGGTTTGGAAAAGGCAGCGACTGGATGACCAGCCGGGGTGATTATATTGAAAATACCACCGGCGCCTTATTTGGTCAAATGAAAACGCTTTCTCAAAAAGTATATGAAAAAGGTATGAAATTCGGGTTGTGGTTCGAGCTGGAAACGGCTGATCGCAATTCTGATATTGTCCACGCGCATCCCGAATATTTCAAGCCAAATGGCGATGAGTTATTGTTGGACTTTTCCAACCGGGAAGCCGCCGAATATCTTTTCGGCCTTCTGTGCAGCGCGATCGAAACCTATGACATCCGCTGGCTGAAGTTGGATTTTAACCAAATTTTTCCCTTTGACACAGAACAGCAGGCCTTCTTACCATGGTATCGGGGATATTTGCATTTTATCGACCGACTGAAGCTTCGGTATCACGATTTATATTTGGAAAACTGCGCTTCGGGCGGGCAACGCATGAACCTTGCTTTTGCCGGTAGATTTTCCGGATTTTGGCTGAGTGACAACCAAAGCCCCTATGACGGCTTACGGATTGTAAAAGAGTCGCTTCTTCGGCTTCCGCCGCAAATGATCGAACGGTATGCCTGCATCACTTCTTATGATTGCTCCATGCCGGAACCGTCCCAAAAAATCCTCGCCTGTTGTGACAACGAATGGGGCAAAATTGAAAACATCAGTTTTTCCTATCTGACCGCGTTCTTATACGGCGGAGGGTTGGGAATCAGCTGCGATCTTACCCTTCTGAATCAAAAGGATTACACCGATTTAAAAGAGTATATTCGCTTTCACAAATCAGAACGGGATTTTTTGAGAAATGCAGAAGCACATATCTTGATTGACGCGGATGGGGTTACCGCAATCGAATATACCGACTCCGATTTGAAAAAATGCGTCATTTCCGTAATCGCGGAACATCTGCATCAGCCAAACATCACCGTCTTTCCGCTTTTGAAGGAAAATGTCAGCTATCGCCTTGACGAAGACGTTTTTTCCGGCAAGGAATTGATTGAAAACGGAATTTCCTTTCAGATCACAGAACAAAACGATCGCTTTGCTTATATAGCGACGCTGCTCCAAACCGAGGGATGTGCCGCCAATGCGCTGCCGGAAACATTTGCGGAGAAGCACGGGTAATGGGTATTTTTGCGTGACTGCTTTTTTTGAGGCCACGCTTACTTTTTGGAGGTTATGATATGAAACAATGGTCAAAAAGAATCATCCTCCTGCTTGCGGTGGTATTTGTCGTCTCGTTCGCTTTTGGCGCTTTGACGACCACCGCTGAGGAGGAAACAACAACCGCCACCGCCGCAGACAGCGGTTTTTCTGTTGATGTGGACGGGGAAGAGGTCACCTACGACTTAAGCGATGGTGAATCGGCGCAGGAATATGTTGACAGCTATGCCGACAATCTTGCAAACGACCCTTCGTTTGATTCGCATTTATCGGAGGCGCTGGGCACCGTGCGGGAGTCGATCGGCTCCTATGCG
>CAJOQU010000003.1 GCA_905236975.1 uncultured Clostridia bacterium | reverse complement strand
GAAAGACGTTCTTCCGCGGCGTTGGCAAGGCCGATCAGATCAATCTTGGTTCTGCCGCAGGTAGGGCAGGATACAAAGCGAATGCCGCCGCCGAGTCCAATGGCTTTGAGCAGTTTGCGGCCGACCTCGACCTCTTTGACCGGGTCGTCGGTCAGCGACACACGAATGGTATCGCCGATGCCGTGCAGCAAAAGTCCCCCAATGCCCGCGGCCGAGCGCAGGGTGCCCATTTGTTCGGTGCCCGCTTCGGTCACCCCCACATGCAGGGGGTAAGAGATCTTTTCAGCCGCCAGCTCGTAAGCGCGCACGGTTCGCCGCACATCCGAGCTTTTGAGCGACAGCACAATATCGTCAAAATCAAATTTTTCAAGCAACGCGATATGCGCAAGCCCGCTTTCGACCATCGCCTCGGCTGTAGGAGCGCCGTACTTTGCCAAAATATTTTTTTCCAGTGATCCCGCGTTGACCCCGATGCGAATGGGAACGCCGTGCAGGCGGCAGGCGTCAGCCACGGCTTTGACCTTGTCGTCACTGCCGATGTTGCCGGGATTGATGCGGATTTTATCCGCCCCGGCGGCAAGGCTTTCCAGCGCTAATCGATAGTCAAAATGAATATCGGCCACCACGGGAATACGGCATGCCTCTTTCACGGCGGCAAGGGTAGCAACCGCCGATTGATCCGGCACCGAAATGCGCACCAAATCACAGCCCGCGCTTTCAAGTCGGCACGCCTGCGCTACATTACCGGCGATATCATGCGCGGGGACGTTCAACATGGATTGCACCGATATAGGTGCGCCGCCGCCGATGGGCACACTGCCCGCAAAAACCTGTTTTGTATTCTTATTCATCCTCATGAACCCCATATCAACGACCAAATATCCTTGGCGGTGACCAACAGCATAAAGATCAGCAATAGGATAAACCCGACCGTATGCACCAACGATTCATATTTTTGCGGCACGGGCTTGCGAAAGATCATCTCGATCACAATAAACAGCAAACGGCCGCCGTCAAGCGCCGGAAGGGGCAGCAGATTGAACAGCCCCAAATTGATGGTAATCAGCGCCATGATGGGCAATAAATTGGAAAGGTTTTGCTTCGCGACCGAGCCGATTGTGGCCGTGACTCCCACCGGTCCCGATACGGCGCTGATGCCGTATTTCCCGCCGATCAGGTCGATCAGCGACCGCCAAATCACCGCACAGTAGGACACCGCGGTCGATACCGTATAGCGAATATAAGTGCCTACCGTTTTTTTAACGCCGTAAACATAAAAATCCACCGTTAAATAGGAGATACCGTTTTCCTCTTCTGTATCAAAGGCCACATCCTGCAAAACCACCTGCTTGCCGTCGCGCTTGACGACCATGTCGATCTTACCGTCCTTCACATTGGTGAAGGCGTAGCTCAGATCATAGGTGGTGTGGATCTTCCGGCCGTCTACCTCTAAAATACGGTCATCCACCTGAAGGCCGGACTGCCGGCTTACCGCGTCTTCCTGAAATTCGGCAATGACGGTAGAGGTAAAGCTTTTCTGCGGCGCCAATGTCATGGCCACCAGCACCAGCCCCAACAACAGGTTAAAGGTGGCGCCCATAACCACAATGACAAATCGCCGCCACGGCTTTTTGTTGCAAAAAGCGCGGGGATCGCCGCTGCTTTCGTCCTCCCCTTCCATGGCGCAAAAGCCACCCAACGGAAAAAGATTCAGCGAATACCGCGTTTCACCGAATTGTTTGGAAAAAAGCTTTGGACCAAATCCAACCGCAAATTCATTTACACGAACACCCATGGCCTTTGCCGCAATAAAATGCCCGAACTCATGAATGATAATGAGTACTAAAAACAATAAAATGGCCACCAAATACGGCCAAACGTTCCCCCATATATTTGAAAGAGCAGAAATCACGATCACCTACTATTCATACTAATGAAAAAATCATTTTGCCATCAGCAGGTCAAACGGCTTCCCGCACCAACCGGCGGGCTTGCCGGTCAGCCTCTAAAATTGCGGGCAGGGTGACGGTCGAAACCGTTTCGGCCGCAAAAAGAGCTTTTTCAACCAGCTCGGCAATTTGTAAAAAACGAATTTTCCCCGCCAAAAAAAGCGCTACCGCTTCTTCATTGGCGCCGTTTACAGCAGCCGGTGCAATGCCGCCGCGGCGAATGGCTTCAAGGCAGAGCGGCAGGCAGCGGAAGGTCTCGGTATCCGGCTTTTCAAAGGTCAGCGACCCGATATCGGTCAGGCTTAATCGTTCAAAAGCATTCCCGCTTCGCGCAGGGTAAGACAGCGCATAAGCAATGGGCAGACGCATATCGGGTGTGCCCAACTGCGCGATGACCGCGCCGTCAGACAGCTCCACCGCCGAATGCAAAATACTCTGCCGGTGTACCAGTACCTCGATCTGATCGGCCGATACATGGAACAAATGCACTGCCTCGATGACCTCTAATCCCTTGTTCATCAGGGTGGCGGAATCCACCGTGATCTTAGCGCCCATGGACCAATTGGGGTGCGTCAAGGCCTCTTTTGCGGTCACCCGGGTCAACTCCGCCGTTTTTTTGCCGTAAAAAGGCCCGCCCGAAGCGGTCAGTAAAATTTTTCGCAAAGAACCGTCCGGCACGCCCTGCAAGGATTGAAAAATGGCGGAATGCTCACTGTCCACGGGTAAAAGGCGCATCTTTTTCTCGGCTAACGCACGGTTCACCAGCTCACCGCCGGTCACCAGCGTTTCTTTATTGGCAAGCGCCACCTGTCTGCCCGCCTGAATGGCGGCAAGGGTCGGTTTTAACCCCGCAATGCCCACCACGGCGTTCAAAACCGTGTCGCACGGCGCCTCGGCGGCGGCGCAAACGCCCTCCTCCCCCGGCAATACCTTAACGGCGGTATCCGCAAGCCGAAGTTTCAAGTCCTTCGCGGCGGCCGGATCAGCCACTGCTACCAGTTCCGGTTGAAACTGTCGCGCCTGTTTTTCAAGCAAATCAATGTTTTTACCGCCCGCTAACGCGGTCACGCGGTAACCTTCTTTTTGTACGACCTCCAACGCCTGCGTACCGATGGAGCCGGTCGAGCCTAAAATTGTGATGGTCTTCATGACAGCACACCCCAGATCATGCACAGGTAAAAGAGCGGCGCGACCATTAAGATGCTGTCCACCCGATCCAAAATGCCGCCGTGCCCGGGAATGAGTTTGCCGTAATCCTTAATGCCCGCCGCACGTTTAATGACCGAGGCGAACAAATCGCCGATCATGCTCAGCACGCAAAGCGGCAGGGTCAAAAGCAACGCCGCAACCAATTTTCCCCGCATAGAAAAGCAAAGCACCAAAATGACTGTGACCAAAAGGGAGGACGCCATACCGCCCACCGCGCCTTCAACCGTTTTTTTGGGACTGATGGCCGGGCAAAGCTTGTGTTTGCCAAGCGCACTGCCAACAAAATAAGCGCCCATGTCGCACACGCTGGAAAAATTTAAAAGCATCAATAAATAAAATACGCCGTTATCATGATCAATAATGGCGCCAAGACAGCTGAAAGCAAAGCAATAAAGTGGCACAAGGCCGCTGAATGCGGCGATTCCGGCAAGCGAAAACTCTTCATGCCGCGCCAAAATCACACAAGCCGCAAAAATAAAATAAAAAATACTCCATGCAATAAAAAGCATATACGCCCGCGCCGTTTCAGCGGACTCCGCCACGCTTGAAAAAAGGCGGACCCGCCCACTTAAAAGCAGGATGCCCAAAAACGAATACACACTCGCTCCCATCCGTGCGGCCTGATTGCGCACATCAAAGGCGGAAAGCAGTTCCCACGCCGCCACCGCGGCGATCAGCGCCACAAAAACGGTGATGAACCAACCGCTTACCAAAAAACCGAGCGCCAAAACAGCCGCTACCATCAACGCCATGACCACGCCCGAAAGAATCCTTGTTTTCATAATGACACTCCGTTTCAGACAGCAAATTCCGGATCACGGAACCCTCTTGCAAAACCATGCAAATTCGAAATTCCGCATGATTCAAACGCCCCCAAACCGCCGGTTGCGGTGGGAATACTCCTCAATTGCCTGATCCAAATGACGGGGCGTAAAATCCGGCCACAGCACATCGGAAAACCAGTATTCCGCATAGGCCGACTGCCAAATCAAATAATTGGAAAGCCGGTATTCCCCGCTGGGGCGAATAATAAAATCCGGGTCGGGCATTCCCGCCGTGTAAAGCCGATCGGAGATCGCCTGCTCGGTAACCTCCTCGGGCGAAAGCCCTTCGCTGATCATGCGGCGCACGGCATGGACGATCTCATCCCGCCCGCCGTAATTGAGTGCAATGTTGAGGGTAAGCCCCGTAGCGTCCTTAGAGGCTTCTTCATCCTTTTTGATCAGCGCCTGAATATCCTCCGCCAAAGGCGACAGGTCACCGATAAAATGCACCTTGATGTTTTCATCCTTAAAGTTTTCGGCGTCCTTTAAATAGTCGCGCAGCAGGTTCATAATGCCCTCCACCTCTTCGGGCGGGCGTTTCCAATTTTCGGTGGAGAAAGCGTACACCGTTAAATACGGCAGCCCGATCTTATTGCAGTACCGCGCAATGGTCTTGAAGGTGTTTGCCCCCGCTGCATGACCCGCCGAACGGGGCAATGAACGCTTTTTAGCCCAGCGGCCGTTGCCGTCCATAATAATGGCAATATGGTCCGGCAGCACCCGCGGGGCGGTCGATTCCTTTTTTTTAAACCACAACAAAACGCAACACCTGATCTTCCGCAACAAACGCCAAACCGGCACGACCCCGTATGCGCCGTAACCGTGTGGGATTGCCTTATATTTCCAAAATTTCTTTTTCTTTTACAGCCGCCAGCTCGTCGATCTCTTTACAAAACCGATCGGTCAGATTTTGGATTTTCTTTTCCCCGTCGGCCACATCGTCTTCGGTGATTTCGCCGTTCTTTTTCAACGCCTTCAGCTTTTCAATGGCGTCACGCCGGGTATTGCGAATGGCCACTTTGTTTTCCTCGGCGGATTTATACACGTCTTTCACGATCTCCTTGCGGCGTTCCTCGGTCAGCGGCGGAAACGATAAGCGGATGACCCGGCCGTCGTTCTGCGGGTTAATGCCGATATCCGACGTTAAAATGGCTTTTTCAATGTCTTTCAAGGTCGAAGCGTCCCACGGCTGAATCATCAACACGCGCGGCTCGGGCACCGAAATCGCCGCCATCTGCTGAATGGGAGTGGGGCAGCCATAGTAATCCACATTCACCTTATCCAAAACCGATACGTTGGCTCTGCCCGCGCGAATCGCTTTATAATCGCGTTCTAAGACCGCGACCGTTTTGTTCATTTTTTCCTCGGTATTTTTTAAAATCTCTTTCATGCGTTTTGCCTCCGTATTTATTTTATTGAACAATGGTGCCAATATGCTCGCCGGTCACCGATTTTACAATATTTTTCGGATCGTCAAGATTAAAGACCACGATTTCGATATGATTATCCATACAAAGAGAGGCGGCGGTGCTGTCCATCACACGAAGACCCTTTTGCAGCACATCCATGTGCGACAGGGTGTCAAACTTTTTGGCATTCGGATTTTGTTTGGGATCGCAGTCATACACGCCGTCTACATTGGTGGCCTTAAAAATAACATCCGCCCCGATCTCCGCGGCGCGCAATGCGGCGGCCGTATCGGTCGAGAAGAAGGGATTGCCTGTGCCGCAGCCGAAAATGACCACGCGCCCTTTTTCCAAATGGCGTACCGCACGATTACGGATATATTGCTCCGCCACCTGGCGCATTTCAATCGCGGTTTGCACCCGGGCGTTCACGCCCAATTGCTCTAAAGCGTCGGCCAGTGCCAAAGCGTTGATCGCCGTGGCCAGCATACCCATGTGATCGGCCCTGGTGCGATCCATTTTCCCGCTGGAACGACCGCGCCAGAAGTTGCCGCCGCCTACCACGATACCGACCTGCACACCCATGTCGGTGCAGGCTTTCACGCTCTCACAAATCTCCAACACTTTGTCAAAATCAATGCCGGTTTCCTTTTCGCCCGCGAGCACCTCGCCCGAAAGCTTTAACAGCACTCTTTTATAAACAGGTTTCATAACGACACTCCATTCTTTTTTACCTCTATTTTACAATACAACCGCCTTAAAGTCAACGGATATTTTCATCTTGACAAACCGGCCTTTCTTTTATAGAATAATAGAAAAAGATGTTTTAAAATGAGGTGTTCTTATGAAGAAAAAAAACGTTGCCATCCTTGTGGCGGCCATCGCGGTGGGGCTGGCGGTCATTCTTGCCGCAGCAGCCGTTTTGGTGCATATTTCCAAAGGCAAAAATAAAAACAACGACGTGGTCAAGCCGGCGTCCGGCACGGCGGTGATTGCGATCGAAAACGTTGAGGCCGAAGCCGGCAAAACCGTCAGGGTGCCGATCACCATTACCGATAATCCGGGCTTTATGGGCATGCTGCTGCAACTGCAATATGACAGCGATGTGCTGGAATACATCAATATTGAACAAAACGGCCTGTTCACGGATTGTGACGCCTCGGACGCAAACGGCGTTGTCACGCTGGTGGATTTGGAAAACGGCGACATAACCGGCAGCGGCACGCTGGTGTATGTGAATTTTAAGGTCAAAAAAGGCGCTTCGGGCACCAGCGACCTGACCCTCAACATTGATGAAAACGGCGTCTGCAACTACGAGGAAAAGGTGATTCCCTGCAAAGCGCAAAACGGTGTTGTCACCATTTCATAGGCAATCCCCTTTCATCAATTGAACCAACAGCCCCGACCATGCACGGCCGGGGCTGTTGGTTTATTGAAAATCCTTTGTTTTTCGCGGCGTTTTATATTTGCTTTTCTATTTCCGCTTCCATTTGCCGCAAAACCGCATCCATCGGTCTGCGGAGTTTTACAGGTCTTTCCCCAAAGTTTTATAAAGCAGGCGGTAAAGGGTCGCCGCCTCCTCCGGCGAAAGGGGCAGGCAGCGACCGATCTGTTCGGGAATATCCTTTGCCTGCTCACGCAGGCGGTCACCCTTTTCGGTGATCGCAGCCACCAGCACCCGTTCATCCGCCGCCAGGCGTTCGCGGGTGATATAACCCTTTTTCTCCAAACTTTTCAACACCGGGGTCAGGGTGCCGCTGTCCAAAAACAGCTTTTCGCCCAGCTCCTTGGCGCTGATCTGCCGCCGCTCCCAAAAGACCATCATGGCGATATACTGGGTGTAAGTAAGGCCAAGCCTGTGCAAATAGGGGTAATAGCGCTTGATCATCTCCCGCGCGGCGGCGTACAGCGGAAAGCAAAGCTGATGATCTAACTTTAAAGCTTCTTCGTTCATATCAATCACTGTAATCCGAATCCAATATCACGGTAAAATGATACTGTGGGTAAATGCCGGTAAGCTCTTTTATCATCATCTCACGAATCTGCGGTGCATCGGCCTTGAAATCCACGATCAGATCAAAGGTGATTTGATCGTCCTCGGCATAAAAGCCATGCGTTTGCAAAATCTCGTTGTAAGAACCGGCAATGCGTTCTACATCGGCCTTGATGGCGGCGATCGCAGGATCATAGTCGTTTGAGGCATAAATTCCAATGGTCAGCACAATGCCAAACGCCGCGTAGACCTCGGCCGTGATCTGCCGCGTCAAGCGATGAATCTCCCGCGCGGTCATTTGATCGGGCAGTTCCACATGTGCCGAGCCGATGATTTGACTCGGCCCGTAATGGTGCAGTATAACATCATATGTGCCGCCCACTTGCGGATAGGCGTTAATGGTGGACTTTAATTTGTCGGTCAGTTCTTTATCGGCGCGTTCCCCGATAATGCCGTTCAAGGTTTCGGTCAGCATTTCAAGACCGGATTTGATGATAAAGAGCGAAATGACCGTTCCGATCACACCCTCCAGCGACCAATGAAACGCCAGGCTCAATACTGCCGCCACTAAAGTGCCAAGGGACAAGATCGCGTCAAACAGCGCATCCGACCCCGAAGCAATCAGCGCCGATGAATTGACCTCTTTCCCCATACGTTTGACATACTGCCCCATCACCAGTTTGGCAACAATGGCCGCGCCGATGATGACCAGCGAAACCGTGTTGTACTCCGCCACGGTGGGTGAGATGATTTTGCCGACCGATTCCCTGATTGAGGTCACGCCCGCCAACAACACAATAACCGAAATGACAACGCCGGTCAGGTATTCTATACGGCCATAGCCGTAAGGGTGTTTTTTGTCCGGCCGCCTGCCGGCAAGCTTCGTACCGATGATGGTTATGACCGATGACAGTGCGTCGCTTAAATTGTTGACAGCGTCTAAAATCACAGCGATGGAGCCGGTCACAATTCCTACCGCCGCCTTAAAAGCAACCAGCACCAGGTTGCCGACAATGCCGACAACGCTTGTGCGTACAATCTTGACTTCCCGCGCGGCGGCGGGGTTTCCGCGATCACTCATGGGGCAACCACGGCGCTTGCTTTGTCATACGCCTCACGAACGGCAATCGCTAACTGATCGGCACAAGAAGTCTGCCTTCTGCCGCAAAGATTGCCCTTTAAATACTCTTCGATCTTTTCGACCGTCCAACCGTCTACCAGCTTGGCAATGGCTTTCAGGTTGCCGTTGCAGCCGCCGATAAACTGAATATTGCTCACAATATTGTCTTCCAAATGAAAACAGATCTGCATAGCGCAGACATTTTCAGGTTCATAAGTGTAATCCATTTTCTGCTCCTTATAACAATTCTTTGATTTG
>CAJOQU010000002.1 GCA_905236975.1 uncultured Clostridia bacterium | reverse complement strand
GGGAAAGCGATCTTTTGGCACGGGAGGGATCGGTTTTGGAATAAAAGATTTCTCTTATCGGAATGCCCGAGGCGATCAATTTTTCCCGCGGGATGCCGTTTTGCACGAATTCATCGGCCAATTTGGCGTGGGGAAGGAAATAATAATCCGCCAAGGTTTGGTTGACACCCGGGGAGCAGGTGTAATCGGTAGCGACCAAATAGCTTTTGGTCGAAAAAATCCCGCGTTTTTTCAGTTCGGTGAGCATCATAGCCGGGAAAATGTGGGTACAAACGACCGCGTCATACCTCCCGGCCTGCAAAAAAGCGTGCAGGGCATCGCAGCCTTTGATGACAAGGTCGTAAATCAGCCCTTCGCCGCCTTCTTTCATGTGATTTTCCTCAAATCGGTAACTCACACCGAACAGCCTTGGCAGATTGCGGTAAATAAAAACATGCCCGTGACTGATGATCTTGGATTTATTGGGCGACCAAAAGGCCAGTGCGTCTTGAATTTCGCAAGCGGTCTGTTGTTTTAAAAAGCAATCCTGCAAGGCTTTGGCGGCGGAATTATGCCCTTCGCCTGTGTTGCAGGATAGGATCAAGATACGCATGGGAACGTCCCTCTTTTTTAACAGGATTGACAAGCCGTGGTTTTCATTATGGTATCACAAAATATCTTTTTTGTCAACCATGCGAGTGCCTAAATACCGCACTTGCATTATGGGGAAAATCATGGTATGATATATGATAAATAAAGAGGAAGGCAACAAAAAATTTGATTTTTGCGGGGTGCGGGCTTTTCGGTGTCACCTTCACGCATGAGGCTGTAAACCGGGGCAAAAGCGTGCCAATATGCGGTTTTGCTTTGGACGTTGTTTGGCCTTATGACCGCGTATTTGAATTCTGGAAAGGATGAATCGTCACATGTGTCAACCGATCGATCTGATCATCCCGTGGGTAGACGGTAACGACCCGGCGTGGCAACAGGAAAAAGCACAGACCGTGGGTTTGGATGGGGATCAGCGGGTCATTCGTTACCGTGACTGGGGTTTCATGAAATATTGGCTTCGCGGGGTGGAAAAGTTTTTGCCGTGGGTGCGCACGGTGCATCTTGTTACCTGGGGGCATTTGCCGCCGGGACTGAGGCAGGATCATCCGAAGCTTCACATTGTCAATCACCGGGATTACATTCCGCCGCAGTTTCTTCCTACTTTTAATTGCAATGTGATCGAACTGAATTTTTTCAGGATCCCCGAGCTTGCCGAGCAGTTTATTTTGGCCAACGATGATACGTTTTTCTTACGGCCGATGGAACCGGAATTTTTCTTTCGGAACGGCTTGCCGGTCGATGCAGCGATTCAAAATGTTCTGCAATTCAGCCGCCCGGATGGGATCGACGCCATTGTGATGAATGATCTGTTGGCGCTGAATATGAATTTTAACAAGAAAAAAGCGGTGGCGGCTAACCGGAGCAAATGGTTCAACCCGCGTTATGGGTCGGGATTTTTCCGAAATTTATATCTAATGCCGTTTACGAATTTTACCGGGTTTCGGGATCCGCACATGCCGGCCGGGTATTTAAAATCCGTCTTTGAGGAGGTCTATACCGCCTGTCGCGAGCAAATGGAAAGCACTTTTGCCAATAAGGTACGCACCAAACAAGACCTCAACGAATGGCTTTGCCGTTATTGGCAATTTGCCGCCGGTCAGTTTACGCCGGGCGATCCGCATCGCGGCGCTTTTACCGTGATCGGCAAGGATGACGAGCGCATTGCGGACATTTTGAAACGGCAAAGCGAGCCGATGATCTGTTTGAGCGACGATGATGAGAAGATCGATTTTGAGAGGGAACAGGCCTTTTTGACCGCCGCATTTGAGGCTTTGCTGCCGGAAAAATCTTCGTTTGAACTTTGAGGGATAGTGAAAATTGGAGAATAGACATGGATTAAAAAAACAAAAGCACAGCCTTTTATCGCGTGAGGGCAGATTGGCCAAAAACACGGTCATGCTGTTTTTGCTGACCTTTTCAAATTATTTGTTTAATTTTTTGACCGTGCCGTATCAAACACGGGTGCTGGGGCCGGAAATTTACGGCAACATTGGGTTTGCCACCTCTATTATGACCTATTTTCAGTTGTTTTTGGATTTTGGCTTTTTGCTTTCGGCCACCGAAGATGTTTCGCGCAATCGGGAGGACAAGCAGGCTGTTTCCAAAATTCTAACCGGCGTCATGCTTTGCAAACTGGCGCTGATCGCCGTTTCGTTTGCGGTATTGGCGGTTCTTTGCGGCACGGTAAAGCGTTTTCAAAGCGATGTGCCGTTGTTTATGCTTTATCTGGCGGCTTATTCGCTTTATGCCTTTTTGCCCGATTTTCTGTATCGCGGCATTGAAGATATGCAGGCAATCACGGTGCGCAGTGTGCTGATTAAATTTTTCTGCACCTGCATGATCTTTGTTTTCTTACGGAAACCTTCACAGTATTATGTGATTCCCTTGTTGACCGGCGTGGGCAATTTAGGGGCGGTTGTGGGGGTCTATTTTCATGTGCGGCATCTGGGCTACGGTTTTGTGAAGGTCAGCCTGCGCGAGGCGGCGCGTCAAATGAAACGGTCTTGTTTCTTCTTCTTTTCGCGTGTGGCCACGGCAATTTACACCGCCACCAACACGTTTCTGCTTGGCATGATCTACGGCAGCGGCGCGGCGCTGGTGGGGTTGTATTCCACGGCCGAGAAGGCCATAACCATCGCCAAACAGGCTATTACCCCGGTGACCGACAGCCTTTACCCGTATATGATTCAATATCGCAATTTTAAGTTGATCAAAAAACTGTTATGGATCGGCATGCCCATCCTGTTTGTCGGCTGCGGCACGGTCATGGTGTTTGCCAACCCCCTGTGCGCGTTTGTATTCGGCAAAGAATACTACGGCGCGGGGGACTATCTGCGCTTGCTGGCTCCGGTGGTTTTTTTCAGTTACCCGGGCATGATTTTCGGATTTCCGGTATTAACGCCCATGGGACTTGCAAAGCACGCCAATCTTTCCACCGTTTTCGGCGCGGCTTTACAGGTGACCATGCTGGTGGTGCTGTATTTCACAGCCGGCATTACACCCGAGCGAATTTGTGTTGCCACCTGCGTGACCGAATTTTTCACCTGCCTTTACCGTGTGTTGGTGGTTTTTCTTCACCGCGACCGCCTGGCAGAATCCCCATGAAAAGGAAAAATAAAAAATGTTTGACAATTCCGCTAATACATGCTATAATGCTTTAGTATGCGGAATTGTCGTTATTTTTCGCTGCAATTTCAGAAAAAAAGGAGGTGCCAGTACCAGTGCCTACGTTTAACCAGTTGGTTCGCAACGGTCGCGAAACGGTGGAGAAAAAGGCCAAAGCGCCTGCGCTTTTAAAGGGGTATAACTCCATGAAGCGCCAGCAGACCGACCACGATTCTCCGCAAAAGCGCGGCGTTTGCACAGCCGTGAAAACATCCACGCCGAAAAAGCCTAATTCTGCGCTCCGTAAAATTGCCAGAGTCCGTCTTTCCAACGGGATCGAGGTTTCCGCCTACATTCCCGGAATCGGTCACAATTTGCAGGAACACAGCGTTGTGCTGATCCGTGGCGGGCGTGTAAAGGATCTCCCCGGTGTGCGTTATCACATCGTGCGCGGAACCCTTGATACGCAGGGCGTTGCCAAGAGAATGCAAGCGCGTTCGAAATACGGCGCCAAACGCCCCAAAGCAGGTGCAAAGTAAAAAAAGATGAACTCTCTGCTGCATGTTACAAGCAGCGGTGTTTATAATATATATGTTGTAAACGCCTTGCTTGGTGCCACGGGGAAGTCACTCGAGTACCGATGAACTCATTATTATGAAGGAGGGAAGTAAAGTGCCAAGAAGAGGCTTT
>CAJOQU010000001.1 GCA_905236975.1 uncultured Clostridia bacterium | reverse complement strand
TTATACTGGCGTATTACAAGTGACGAGGCAAGAACGGACGGGAATTTTGCCTTCCAAAACCATTTTGTCCTTATCAAGTGTAAGCCTAATTTGAATACAGCACTATTTTACAACATTTTTTTCCCTTTTTCAAGGCATAAATTACGATTGGAGCCACAGAGCCCAACGGCTTTCAAAATTTTGTAAAAATATTGATTCCGTGCTTGACAAGAGAGCATAAGTTGATTATAATAAATTCGGTTAATTTGTGTTTGAGCAACGACGTTCAACGGCGCGGGGATTTTTGCCCCTTTCAGGCGCCGAAGAACGTTTTATTTTTACAAAGCAGGGGGAATTTGATGTATTCTTATGACGAAGTCATGACCTTCACGGTAGAAGAGGACGTAAAATTCATCCGATTGGCTTTTTGTGACCAAACCGGAAAGCAAAAAAACATTTCCATTATGCCATCGGAGTTGAAACGTGCGTTTACCGAGGGGATCTCATTTGACGCTTCGGCGATTGCGGGCTTCGGTGATGTGGTGCATTCCGACCTGTTTCTGCACCCCGACCCCTCTACCCTGTCGGTTTTGCCTTGGCGCCCCACCAACGGCCGCGTGGTCAGAATGTTCTGTGATATTCGATACCCCGACGGCAGACAGTTTGAAAAAGACGGGCGTTATATTTTAAAAAAAGCCATTGCCGAGGCCGAACAAATGGGAATCACCTGCTATTTCGGCGCGGAGTTCGAATTTTACCTTTTCCAGTTGGATGACAACGGCAATCCCACCGGCGAAACCTTTGACAAAGCCGGCTACATGGACATTGCCCCTGAAGACAAGGGCGAAAATGTGCGGCGTGAGATTTGTTTCAATTTGCTGGATATGGGCATCTCGCCCGAAAGTTCCCATCATGAGGAGGGACCCGGGCAGAACGAGATCGATTTTCAATACAGCGAGGCGCTTTCGGCGGCGGATAACGCCGTGACCTTTAAATCGGTGGTGCAGACCATCGCCCGGCGCAACGGCCTTTATGCCGATTTTTCGCCCAAGCCACTCATGCACGAAAGCGGCAACGGACTTCATATCAACGTCTCGATCAAATCGAAAGACGGGCAGGATCATTTTCAGGCCTTTATGGCGGGTATTTTGGCACACGCGGTGGAAATGACGGCTTTTTTGAACCCGGTCAAGGAGTCATACAAACGATTAGGCGAACAAAAAGCGCCGAAATATGTGACCTGGTCGCGTGAAAACCGTTCCCAGTTGATCCGCATTCCGGCGGTCAAATCAGAAAAATACCGGCGCATCGAACTGCGGTCGCCCGATCCCTGCACCAATCCCTACATTGCCTATGCGCTCATCATTTACGCGGGGCTGGACGGCATCAAGCGCGGCCTGACGCCGGGCGAGCCCAACAACGCCAATCTGTACACAGCCGACGGCGATTTGACCGATTCACTTATCAGCCTGCCCGACACGTTGGAAAAAGCCAAAAAAATTGCGTCCGAAAGCGAGTTTATCAGGCAAATTTTCAGTTGACCTCGGCCGCACGCGCTTTTGGCTGTCCACAGCAAAACCGTGGCATAACCTATCTTTCTTTTAATAATTTTGTAAAAAGCGGGGTGAACGGATGTATCGCGATCAATCCAATTTGAGCGTGCTGATCGTCTCGGCCTCCGGTAACGCCGAAACCTATCTGCGCGAAGTGCTGCGTTCAGGCAATTATATGCCCGTTTGCGCGGCCAAAAGTCTTGCCGAGGCGGGGCGTATGCACAGCGAAAATCCGTTTGACCTTGTCATTGTCAACACGCCTTTACCCGACGGTTTCGGCACCGATTTTGCCGTTGAGCTTTGCGAAAACAGCTCGGTCGGCGTGCTGTTGTTCGTGAAAAGCGAACTGTTTGAGCAGGTCAATTATCAGGTTGAGCAAGCCGGTGTGCTTACCTTTGTCAAACCCGGCAACCGGCAAACCATTTCGCAGGCCATCTGCCTGATGGCCGCCACGCACAACCGGTTGGCGGCCTTTGAGCGGCGCGCCGTGACGCTGGAAACCAAAATGAAGGAAATTCGCCTGGTCAACCGCGCCAAATGGCTGTTGATTGAGCGATTTCAAATGAGCGAGGAAGAGGCGCACAAATACATTGAAAAAACCGCAATGGATTCCTGTATCCGACGTGGACAGGTAGCGGAAAACATTATACAAACCTATGAAAATTAAGGGAGCAACGATTATGGAACACCTGAAAACCAAATATATTTTTGTGACCGGCGGCGTGGTATCCGGTCTTGGCAAGGGCATTACCGCCGCCTCGTTGGGCCGTTTGCTGAAAGCGCGGGGCATCAAAGTGGCCGCCCAAAAGTTAGACCCATACATCAATGTTGACCCCGGCACCATGAGCCCTTACCAGCATGGCGAAGTCTATGTGACCGAAGACGGCGCCGAGACCGATTTGGATCTTGGTCACTACGAACGATTTATTGATGAAGATTTAAACAAATTCTCCAATCTCACCACCGGCAAGGTCTATTGGAATGTGCTGAACAAAGAACGCCGCGGCGAATATCTGGGTGAGACGGTGCAGGTCATTCCCCATGTCACCAACGAGATCAAAGATTTCATTTACAGCGTGGGCGCGAAAACCAAGGCCGATGTGGTCATCACCGAAATCGGCGGCACCACCGGCGATATTGAAAGTCAGCCGTTTTTAGAGGCCATTCGTCAGGTCGGGTTAGAGGTCGGCCGTGAAAACGCCCTGTATATTCATGTAACGCTGGTTCCCTTCCTTCACGGATCGGACGAGCATAAAACCAAACCCACCCAGCACTCGGTCAAGGAACTGCAGGGCATGGGAATCAGTCCCAACATCATCGTCCTGCGGTGCGATGAGCCGCTGGAAGAAAATATTTTCAAAAAAATCTCGCTTTTCTGCAATGTCAAGCCCGATTGTGTGATCGAAAACATGACCATTCCGGTGCTGTATGAAGCGCCGATCATGCTGGAAAAGAGCCATTTTTCCGATATTGTCTGCCGTGAGCTTGGCATTTGGGCACATTCGCCCGATCTTTCCGACTGGAACCAAATGCTCGACCGCATCAAAAACCGCACCAAAACCGTGACGATCGGCCTTGTCGGCAAGTATGTACAGCTGCACGACGCATATCTTTCGGTGGCGGAGGCGCTGCGTCACGCGGGTTATGTGTTCGGTACCCGCGTGCAGATTCAATGGATCGATTCCGAGACCGTCACCCCTGAAAATGTGACCGAGGTTTTAGGCGACTGCAACGGCTTGTTGGTTCCCGGCGGCTTCGGCAACCGCGGAATTGAGGGCAAAATCGCCACCGCCCACTACGCCCGCACAAACAACATCCCCTACCTTGGCATTTGCCTTGGCATGCAGATCGCGGTGATCGAATTTGCCCGTCATGTATTAGGTCTGACCGACGCCAACTCGGGCGAATTTGACGAAAACTCCGCCCATAAAGTCATTGATTTTATGCCCGATCAGAACGATCAGATCAATAAAGGCGGCACCCTGCGCCTTGGCGCCTACCCCTGCAAAATCAAGGAAGGCACCAAAATGGCTGAATGCTACGGCAAAGCTGAAATCTATGAACGCCACCGCCACCGTTACGAATTCAACAACGACTACCGCCAGCAGATGGTGGACGGCGGTCTGGTGATCAGCGGCACTTCGCCCGATGAACACATCGTGGAAACGGTCGAGATCCCGCAAAACGATTTTTATGTGGGCGTGCAGTTCCACCCTGAGTTCAAATCCCGCCCCAACAAAGCTCACCCGCTGTTTATGGGGCTGATTAAAGCCGCGTTGGATCAAAAAGAGGCTCCGCACGAATAATAACGCCTGTTTTCTTTTCAAATCCTTTGATGATCGATCGATTGTCAAAGGATTTGTTTTTGTTCTTTATCAAAACAAAAAAAGCCCCCCAAGTCCCGGCAAAAGCCGAGGCTTGGGGCGGCGTTGTAAAGACAAAAAGTCCGTTCCTTTTACCCGGTCATCGTGTAACGGCGATGACTTCGATCTCGACCAGCGCGCCTTTAGGAAGGGCGGATACCTCCACACAGCTTCTGGCCGGTTTGCCGGTGAAATATTGGGCATAGACCTGATTAAATACGGCGAAATCCCCCATATTGGTAAGAAAACAGGTGGTTTTCACGACCTGATCAAGACCGCTGCCGGCCGCCGCCAGCACAGCGGCCAGATTGTCGATCACCTGTTTTGTTTGTTCCTCAATGGTTTTGGCTTCCACCACACCTGTGGCGGGATTGATCGGAATCTGCCCCGAGGTGTAAACAAAATCCCCTGTCACGATCGCTTGGGAATAAGGCCCGATGGCGGCGGGCGCGTTTGGTGTTTCAATAGATTTCATTGTGTGCTTCCTTTCTGATTTCATGTTGATCATAGTTTTCTAAAAACGAGTGCTCTATACCGTTTTGTTTGTAACCGGGAAAAGTGTCCACACAGACTGCGTGGATGCTTTGAAAAATACTTTTTTCAATATTCGGATTATCACGCTTTAAACGGCGAATCAACGTTTTAACCTCCTGTCGTTTGGAGCCGCCGCCCCCGTTGTCACACGCAGTGCAGTTTTCGGTAAACCGGCAGGCGCATTGAATAAATTCCAAATCGTTGTACCGTTTCCAGGCCAAAATATCGTCCTCATGAACGCAGTAAAGCGGTCGAATCAGCTCCATACCTTCAAAATTGCGGCTGTGTAATTTCGGAATCATAGCCTGACATTGCGAACCGTAAAACATGGCCATCACGGTGGTTTCGATCACATCGCTGAAATGATGGCCCAGCGCGATCTTGTTGCACCCCAGTTCCTTCGCCTTGGCGTAAAGATGCCCACGCCGCATTTTAGCGCAAAGATAGCAAGGAGAATGGTCGGTATTGTTTGCAACCTCAAAAATATTGGTTTCAAAAACCGTGATCGGAATATGCAGCAGCGCCGCATTGCTTTCGATCTTTTGACGATTGAGCTTGTTATAACCGGGATCCATTACCAAATAGACCAGATCAAAGGGAACCTCGCTGAACCGCTGCAGCATCTGCATGAGCTTTGCCATCAACATGGAATCTTTCCCACCCGAGATGCAAACGGCAATCTTGTCACCCGCTTGAATCAGTTCGTAGCGCTTGACGGCGGCGACAAAAGGACTCCATATTGTCTTGCGGAACCGTTTGGAAATGCTTTGCTCAATTAGCTGATAGGGCTCCAACTCTCTACTCATTCTGTCAGCTCCTTATAACACGCGTGAAAAATCTTTAAAAATTCCGTAATTTCATCGTCGGACGTTAAATGACTCAGGCTGATACGCCAAGAGGAAACGGCGTTTTTTCTGTCTCGGCTGACGGCATACACCGCCCTTGACGGCGTTCCCGGCACGGAACAGGCCGATTTGACCGAAACACATACGCCGTGCCGGTCAAGCGCGGCTTGAAAATCCATGCCCTTTATGCCTGCGACGCTTACATTCAAAATATGCGGAGCGGCGTCCTGTGGGCTGTTGACACGCACAAAAGGAAGAACCGAGAAGGCCTCTCGCAGCTTTGTATTTAAGCTTTGAACGGCGATGTACCGATCCTCGCGGGAGCCAAGCGACAGCAGCAGCGCTTGATCCAATGCGGCGGCAAGCGCCAAGGTAGGCGTTCCGCTGCGATAAAGCGACGCACCCGTGCCGCCGTGGATCAACGGTTCTAAAACCAACTCTTCGCGTTTCAGCAACAGACCGCTGCCGTTCAGACCGTAAAATTTATGCGCCGCAAGACTTGCCGTATCAATTCCGTCAAAAGAAAAATCGATTTTGCCGATCGCCTGCGTCGCGTCCACATGCAGGCGGCAATTGGGGTAACTTTGCAGAATTTCGGCGATCTCACGGATGGGCTGGATCACGCCGAGTTCGCTGTCCACCGCGCTGACCGCCACCAAAACGGTATCGTTTCGCAAAAGCTCCCGCAGGCTTTCAAGGCTGATTTTGCCATCTCGCCCTATTTCCAGCAAATCGACCTCGTACCCCTGCTCCTGCAAATAAGTAAGCGGCCCGCTGACCGACGGATGCTCAAGCGGTGTGGAAAGGATATGCCTTCCATGATGGCGCTGCGCCCGCACGATGCCCTTGATGGCCAAATTATTTGCCTCGCTTGCACCCGAGGTATACAGAATTTCCTGCGGCCGTACGCCAAGCTGATGCGCAATGGATTCCGTAACACCGGACAAAGCTTTGGCGGCAAGGCGCCCCGCCGTATGCGCCGAATTGGGATTTCCGAAATAGCGTTGTTCGATCTCGGTATACTTTGCAAGCACGGCGGGATCCGCCGGCGTATTGGCCGAATAATCAAGGTAGATCATACAGGCGACCCCTTATATCCGATCAGGTCTTTCACGACCTCGCCCGCGATAATCAGCCCCGCAACCGAGGGAACAAACGCGTTGCTTCCCGGCACCTGCCTGCGCTGCGTACACTTTCTGGCCGTGCCGGGCGGGCAAATACAGTGGGTTCGGCAGCTGATCGCCATATCGTCAAGGGGTGTCATAGGCGGCTCTTTCGAGTATACTACCTTAAGTTCTTCAACGCCTCTGCGTTTTAACTCGCGGCGCATGACCCTGGCCAACGGGCACACCGACGTTTTGTAGAGATCAGTCACCTCAAACGCAGTGGGATCCATTTTGTTTCCCGCTCCCATACAACTGATTATGGGAACTTTTGCCGCTTGCGCCTGCAGCACCAAAGCGATCTTGCCCGTTACGGTATCAATGGCGTCAACCACATAATCATACTCGGAAAAGTTGAATTGACCGGCGGTGTCGGGCGTGTAAAAGGTCTTGTATTTGTAAACCGTCGCATCGGGGTTGATGGCAAGGATGCGTTCTTCGGCAACATCGACCTTATATTTGCCGACCGTTTCACGCGTGGCAAGCAGTTGGCGGTTCAGGTTGGTCAAACAGACCCTGTCGTCATCAATCAAATCAAACGTCCTCACGCCGCTTCTGGCAAGCGCCTCAACGGTGTATCCGCCCACGCCGCCGATACCAAAAACCGCCACGCGAGCCGCCGCCAGCTTTTCCATTCCGTCAGCGCCGAGAAGTAGCTGTGTTCTTGAAAATTGATTTAACATCTTTTTCCTCCCTAAACATCAGCCTGATCGTATATTTCTTTGGCAACGTCCCGCATGGCCTGCGCTTCAATGGGACGTTGAAAATAATCAAACGACGGCGCGCATTTTTTCAGAACATAAGCGTAATTGCCGTCTTTCGGCTGATTATCCGAATTGATATACTCCCACGCCTCGTCCAACAGCGTCTCCACTTTTTCATATGCCGTATCGTCCCGGTCAAAGGTCAGGTGTGCCAGCATGACCAGAGAAATGGCGATTTCTCCGTCATGAAAACCGACTTTTTTTAAAATTTCAATGGCATTTTTCCAGTTATCTTCGGCTTCGTCGTAACGCTTTTGATCGTTCAGTGTTGCCGCTTGATTGTTAAGCAGCGCCGCGTATTCGTAGGTTTCGGTTTTGTTGTTTGTCCGGTAGCAATCGGCGGCCTTTTGGTATAAAACAAGCCCCTCCTCCGCCCTGCCGAAAAAGGACAAGGTAGTCGCGGCG